>CBFDEF010000034.1:0-18155 GCA_965603755.1 uncultured Arcobacteraceae bacterium | reverse complement strand
ATATAAAATCTTTTTATATGAAGTTTTTAACTGATGATTTTTTAAATATGATACTTAAAGCAGACACGGGGACAAACTATAAAGAGGTGATATTTAAATCTTTTACAAATAGTATATAAATATCTATTTTTTAAGCTTTTAAATATCCAATGTAAGCGATATCTCATCACAGATAGGGAAATGCTTACATTTAATACAATCAGCCCATATCTTAGTCTCAGGGATAGATTCTTTTAAAATCTCTTTAAATCCAAATGATTCAAAAAGCTGTTGTTTATATGTAAGAACAAGTAGTTTATTTAATGTTAAATCTTTTGCTTCTTTTATACAATACTCTATAAGTTTTTTAGCAATCCCTTCGCCTCTATACTCTTTAGATACAATTAGACTTCTTATCTCTGCTAATGATGTTGTATGGATGTGAAGTGCTACAAAGCCTATTATTTTAGATGTAGATATATCTTTTACAGCTACATATGATCTAATTGTTGTAGCCATCTCATTTTGATCTCTTGATAAAATATTCCCATTTTCAACTTCTGCAGAAACTAACTCCTGCATCTGTTTTATATCTGAGACATTTGGTTTAAATAACTCAATATTTTTAGAATTCTTTTCCAATTTTATTCACCAAATAAGTATGTAGATATTCTTTTTTCTAATTTATCTATACCTCTGTTTTTCAAGTTTGATATAAAAATACCGTCAGGATATTTTGCTCTTAGTTTTGATAAATCAGCTTGTTTTAGTTTATCTGTTTTAGTAAAAGCATTTATAATAATTTGATCACCTCTTTTAGTGTGATTTAAAAAGTCATCAACACTTTGATCAATCTCAAGATTTGGATGACGAGAATCAATTAAATGTACAAATACTTGTAAAGATGGTCTTTGTTCTAAAAAGTCTGTAAGGTTTTTATGCCAATCTTTTTTTAATGATTTAGAAACTTTCGCATATCCAAAACCTGGAAGATCTACAAATCTTGCATAATAATTTAAAGGTTCTCCACCAGAATAATCTTTAAATGTAATATCAAAATAATTTATAAGTTGTGTTTTACCTGGTGTAGAAGATGATTTAGCTAAATTTCTCCTTTTTGTAAGAGAGTTTAACAATGAACTTTTACCAACATTACTTCTACCTAAAAATGCAATCTCTGCTTTATCTGGAGATGGAGAATCATCCAACCTTTGAGCAGATGTAAGAAACTCTGCATTTACTAATTTTAATTCTTTCATATAATTATCTACTTTTCTTTATTATTTGTATTATTTAATTTTAATCTAAACTTTATAGGTTTATCTTTTTGACCATCTATTTTTGTATGACCAGTTAGTTCATCAATATAAATCTTATTTGCTGTTATTTTTTTAGCATCTTTTTCATCTTCTAAATAACCATTACCAATAATAATATACTTTTGTTTTTCTGGATAATACAAAACTTTATCACCTTTACCTCTTAATACATTATCAGCTGTATACAATACAAAAGAAACATTACCAACAGCTTTATAATCTTTTGGTTCTTGTTTTGTAGGATCTGTTTTAGACTGTTTTGTATTAATATATAGTTTTTCACAATTTAATACATCTTTATTTTTAGTCATTTTTACTTTACCCTTAAAATACATAAGGTTCTTTTTTTCATCTGCTTCAAAGTGTGTAGCATCTATATTTAAATAGTTTTCTTCTGCATTAATAGTTGTTGAGATCAATATAAAAAGCAATGTTATAAATATTTTACTTAGTTTCATTTAAATCCTTTAATTTTATTTTAAAATGTGTATTTTTAGATTCTATATTATTATTTGTAGCATCTAAATATAAATTTTCTCCATTTAGTACACCACTTGCTTTTTCTAATCTAAACTTAGTGCTATTTTGTGCTATTTTGGTTTTTAAATTGTACTGTAACTCTTCTGTCTCTAAGTTAAAATCTTTATCATCTAAAAGATGAACATTTCCTACTAAAGTTAATTTATCACCTCTTTTAAGAATCTTTTTTGCACTTAAAATATTTGTAGTTGAGTTTTTATCATCTCTTGATACAATTGTTGCGTCATATGATTTTTCGTAATCATCATAAATAAAAGTTTTTTCAAATTCAACTATTTTTGTTACACCTAATTTTGTAATATCATATACAATAGAATCTTCAAAAACTAATAATGGTTTTTTTTCAATATTAACTATTTTAACATCACTCTCTTGCTTGTAAAATAAAAATCCAATTGCAACAAAAAGTAAAAGATATATAAATTTGGTTATACCCATAACTCTTTTAACTCTTTTTGATTATCTTTTTTTAATATATACTCAACCATCTCTCTTACAGCACCATACCCACCATTTGACTTTGTTACAACATCAACGCTACTTTTTATATCATCAACCGCATCACAAACAGCAAATGATAATCCAACTTTTTGTAACATCTTATAATCATTTAAATCATCACCAATACCAGCAACTTCATCCCAAGAGATGTTTTCCTCTTTTAAAATATTTTCTAATATTTCATCTTTATTATCTACCCCTTGATAGATATGTGTTACACCTAACTCTTGGGCTCTTTTTTGAACTAAGCATGAGTTTCTACCTGTAATAATTGCAACTTTTTTATTATACTTTTTTGTCCACGACGCGATAGCCAAACCATCTTTAACATCAAAATTTTTTGACTCTTCACCTGAAGAGCTATATATAATCTTACCATCTGTTAAAGTCCCATCTACATCTAAAACAATAAGTTCAATCATAGTTTACAAAACACCTTTAGTACTAGGAATTCCTAGTTTTTTATTCTCTACTAAAGCTCGTCTTAGTGCTACTGCAAATGCTTTAAAAGACGCTTCAATTATATGGTGTTTGTTTTTTCCTCTCTCATAAATTATATGTGCAGTTATTCCACTATTACTTACTAATGCATGAAAAAACTCTTCAACTAATTCAACATCAAAGCTTCCAACTTTATCACTTAATTCAATATCATAAACTAAAAAAGGTCTATTACTTAAATCTAATGCACATGATACAGCAGCCTCATCCATAACAACTGTTGCATTTCCATATCTTTCAACATTTTGAATTGGAAAAATCTCTTTTTTTAATAACTGACCAATTACAATTCCACAATCTTCAACACTATGATGATCATCAACTTCTAAATCACCCTTACAAGTTAAACTTATATCAACTGAACTATGTTTACTTAAAGCTTCTAACATATGATTAAAAAAACCAATACCTGTATCAATTTTTGATACACCTGTTCCATTTATATCAACTGTACAAGTTATATTTGTCTCTTTTGTTTTTCTTGTTATTTCAGTCATTATTTACTCCAAAATTTATTTTTAATATTTTATTGTGCAATAATCATTGCACCTTGAAGATTATTAGCATCTTTAAAATCACTAGCTTCACTTTCACTTCTAAATCCACTTATCCATACTCTTTTGATTTTTGTTTTATTTAGGTATCCATCTCTTAAGACAACATTATATTTATTTTCATCTAAAATCATATCAAACTTTCTTTTTGTTGCATGTGCCCCAGCGATCTTTGCAAATACTCCAACTTGGATATAATAGTTAGAAACACTTTGAACTTCACTTTTTTCTTCAGCAGTTTTTGCAATTTTTCCATGAAATCCAAGTACAGTTAATTTTACTTTTGCTGTACCTTTTTTTACCATGTCAATCTTATGCGCTGCCACATTAGATAAATCTATAATTCTACCTGCAACAAAAGGACCTCTATCGTTAATCCTAACAATTGTAGACTTTCCATTCTCTTTATTTTCAACTTTAACAATTGTATTCATTGGCAATGTTTTATGAGCTGCTGTCATAGCATACATATTGTATATCTCACCATTACTTGTTTTTTTAGAATGAAAGTCTGGACCATACCAAGATGCAATACCATCAAATGTATCATCTACATGAGCCAAAGTAGGATAATACTTTTTATTAAAAACTACATATGGACGCATTGTAGCTCTATGCATTGCACTACTGTTTCTTATTTTTGTATCTCCACTAGCTACTTTTTTATTTTGATTATTAGTATAAGTAGATGACTTATAACTTGCTTGTTTATTAGCATAACCAGATGACTTATAACTTTTATCTTTATATGTGTATCCACCACAACCACTTATAAATACAACAACCGCCAAAAGTATTGCACTTTTATTAATTTTTAATAACAATTTTATCTCCTATTCTTATCATACTTGTTTTTAAATTATTATCTCTCATTAGTTTTTTTATTTTTACTTTGTATTGAGTTGCTATTTTATTTAAAGTATCACCAAGTTTTACTGTATACTCTTCATCCATATTATACATATCCAATCCCAAAGGTATAAATAACTCTTGATTGATACTAATAATATTTGATTTAAGATTATTTTGTTTTTTTATTAGTGAATAATCTACCCCATACATATTTGCTATTTTACCTAAAGTATCACCTGAGCGTACTATATATCTATTAAATTTTGTTGTAATTAAATTTTCTTTGTTTAAATTATATCTTGCAAGTTTTGAATAAGGTATATATAGATTGTAAGTATCTCTATCCATAGGTAAAATATCTCTTTTTATATGTTGATTTAACTCTTTTAGTTTGTTTTTATTTACACCTATTAGTTTAGCTACATTTTTTAATAAAATTCCACCATTAACCTTAATAGTTGCAATAGGATCACTAATACCTCTATTTAATAGATGTGTATTTTCATCTTTAATTAAAAAATCACTATTATTCATTAAAGCAAGTGTAATAATTTTTCTTATATAACCTCTACTCTCTGTTGGTATATATTGTCTACTTATAATTGGCTGTACAATTAAGAATTGTTCAATATCAGGTTTTTGTTTCCATCTCTTAACTTCTCTATATATTCTATTTAACTTATAAAATTTAACTCTTTTTGCTTGATAATCTTTTATAGTTTGTCTAAACTGGTTAATTTTTTTATCTTTTCGACATACTTTATATCCAACATCATCACAATACATATCAATAGTTGCTCGTGTAATCCCCTCTATAACACGACCCTCTCCACAATTATAAGCAAAAGCAACTATGTACCATTTTCCAAACATCTCATGTAGTTTTTTTAGGTATGTAACTGCAGCTTGAGTTGATTTCAATATATCCATTCTTTCATCGATATATTTGTTTATCTCTAAGCCATAATGCTCACCTGTTTTTGGCATAAATTGCCAAAGACCCTTTGCTTCTTTATTTGATGAGGCATTTAAAACAAAGTTTGATTCAGCCATTACTAAATATAAAAAAGCAGATGGGATACCACTTTCTCTTAAAATCTTTTTAATTTGAGGTACGAAAAGATATGCATTTTTTAATTTTTGTGTATATCTATGTTTTGAAACTTTTAGTCTTTGTTGAAACTCTTTTTGTAATTGATAGTTTGTAATATAATTTGATTTTATATCTAATTCTTCAAGTATTCTAATATCATTATCTACAAATGCTGTACTAACTAAAGTAGCATTTAAATAACCAATAGAACTAAGCAAAAAAATAACTTTAAAAAAAATTGTGTTGATTTTCAAATAAATACCTTTATTATGTAAAAATAGTAAATATTATATCTAAATTATTGTATTAAACTCTTTAAATAATTTTTTTGCATTTTTTGTTGTTAATTCTTCAACCTCAATTTTATCTTTTGATAATATTTCTGAAATTTTTTGGGCTATCTCATTCGTATATTTAGGTTCATTTCTTGACCCTCTGTAAGGGTGTGGAGTTAGATATGGTCCATCTGTTTCAATTATTAATTTTTCTAATGGTATTTTTGGAACTATATCTATAAGTTTTTTAGCATTTTTAAATGTTACGACTCCACCTATTCCAAAATAAAAATTATGTTCACTTAATTCAAGAAGATGTTCACTTGCATTAAAACAATGTAAAACACCACCTACCTCTTTTGCATTATTATCTATCAAGATAATTTTACTATCATTTGAGGCTTCTCTTATATGTACGATTAAAGGTTTTTTAACCTCTTTTGCAAAGTTTATTTGAGCTATGAATATATCTTTTTGAAGTTGTATATTTTGTTTTTTTTCTTCCTCATTTTCGGGAAGTCTAAAGTAATCTAAACCACACTCACCAACAGCAATACATTTAGGATGTTCAACATATTTTTTTAATATTTCAATATCAAAGTTATCACAGTCATATGGGTGTACACCAACAGCAAAAAAAACTTCTGGATATTTTTCACATATTGATACTGCTCTTGGTAAATCTTTAGGGTCAGCACCTGGTATTAAAAAAGCTTTAACACCACTTCTTAGTGCTTCTTGTATCACTTCATCTAAATCATCCTGATATTGTATATTATCAAGATGACAATGGGTATCTATTATTGGCATTTAAAATCTATAGAGACATTCTTTTTTTAATCTCATTTAAAAGCTCTGGTAATTTTGATAAATCATCTCTTTTTATCCAAGATGTTATACCAAAGTTTTTAAATGCATCATAATCACTAGGGTCATCAATGATTGCTACTGATGTGTACTTCTCTTTACAAGCATCATGTTTTTTTTCTTCATAATCAAATATTGAATTAATATCTAAAATAATAACATCTGCATCATTATCACAACCACTGTGGATAAAACATATTTCAAATCCTGCCGCTTCCACATCTTCAAAACTAGTAATTTTCATAATAAACTCCCATAAATATTTATAATAAATTCTAACACACATTACCTTGTAATTTAGTAAATCAAATTCTAACTATTCATATATGATTTATAAATTAATATTATACACTTACAAAATATACCTAGCAGTATCTTCATTTTGTGCTATCTCTTCAAGCTTGTGTTTAACCAATTCTTCAGTTATTGTTATAGTTTCACCTTCATGCTCATCTGCATCAAAACTAATATCTTCTAAAACCTTTTCTATAACTGTATGTAATCTTCTAGCACCAATATCTTCAGCTTTTTCATTTGCACTTACACTTAATGATGCAAATGCTCTTATAGCATTATCTTCAAACTCTAAATTTACACCTTCAACATCTAAAAGTGCTTTGTATTGTCGTAGTAAAGAGTTTTTTGTATTTATAAGTATTTTATATAATGCATCTTCATCTAATGGATTAAGTTCTACTCTTAAAGGAAATCTCCCCTGAAGTTCAGGAAGAAGATCACTTGGTTTGCTAACATGAAATGCACCAGCAGCAATAAACAATATATGATCAGTTTTAATCTGTCCATATTTTGTATGTACATTACTACCCTCAACAATTGGTAATAAATCTCTTTGAACACCCTCTTTACTTGGGTCTTGATTTTTATTGTTACCACCTGTTGCTATTTTATCTATCTCATCTAGGAAAATAATACCACCATTTTCACATCTTTTAACAGCTTCTTGTTTTAAAGATTCTTTATCTAAAAGATTGTCACTAGCCATACCTCTTAAAAGCTTTTTTGCTTCAGAAATAGTAACCTCTTTTTCAATCTTCTCTTTGCCCATTTTTCCAATCATACTATTAATACTTTCGCTAATAGCACTCATATCCATTGGCATATTACTGTCAACTATCTCCACATGTGTATTTTTAGGTAATGATATAGTGATTTTTTTATCATCCATATCACCACTTAATACTTTTTTCTCCATCATATTGTAAGTTTTAATAAATGATTCTTTTGAAGCTTCACTCGCACTTTCTGGTAAAGTTGGCACTAGAATTTCAACAATTTGTTTTATAACTTCACTATCTATTGAATCTTTGATTTTGTCCTCATACTCTTTTGTTACAAGGTTAAAAGACTCATAAGCTAAATCTTTTATCATAGATTCAACTTCTCTACCTACGTATCCAACTTCTGTATATTTACTAGCTTCAACTTTTACAAAAGGTAAACTCATCATTTTTGCCATTCTTCTAGCAATCTCAGTTTTTCCTACACCAGTACTACCAATCATAAGAATATTTTTTGGCATAATATCTTCTTGAAGTTCTGGGCTTAACTGCATTCTTCTATATCTATTTCTTAATGCAATTGCTATTGTTCTTTTAGCATCATCTTGACCTATTATATAATCATCAAGATATGATACTATCTCTTTTGGAGTCATATTCATTATTTTTTATCCTCATTTAAAGTTAAAGTTTTAATATTTTGATTTGTATATATACAAAGTTCACCTGCAGTCATCAATGATTCTCTAACTAATTCTAAAGGCTCTAAATTTGAATGTTTTTTAAGTGCTCTAGCTGCTGCAATTGCAAAGTTGCCACCACTTCCAATTGAAGCTAAACAACCATCTTCTGGTTCTACTACATCACCTGTACCACTTAATATAAATATATGTTTTTCATTTAAAACTAACATCATAGCTTCAAGTCGTCTAAGTGTTTTATCTTTTCTCCACTCTTTAGAAAAATTAATAACTGATTTTAACAGATCACCTTTAGTATTTTCTAAATGTTCTTCAAACATATCAAAAAGATTAAAAGCATCAGCAGTACTTCCTGCAAATCCTGCTAAAACTTTCCCATTATAAAGTGTTCTAATTTTTGTTGCATTATTTTTTAAAACAGTATCACCAAAAGTAACTTGACCATCTCCACCTATTACAGCTTTGCCATCTTCACTTTTATATGCAAGTATTGTTGTCGCATCAAACATTATTAACTCTCCCTAAACTTCTGCAATAACATCTATTTTTGCAATAGCATGTATTCCATTACCAAGTTTACAGTCAGCTTCAAATATACCTATTGATTTTATTTTACTTTTTAATGCTATCTGTTTTTTATCTATGGCAATTGACGCTTGTTCATACATAACAGCTTGTATCTCTTTTGAAGTAACACTCCCTATAAGATGACCATTTGCTCCAACTTTATGTTTTACTGTAAATTTAAAAGCATCAATTTTTTCTTTTATCTCATTTGCCTCTTTAATCTCAGCATCTAAAATATTTTTTATTTTTTCTTGTTCCTTTTCCCACTCTTCAAGCACTTCAGGAGTTGCATGTTTTGCATGACCTTTTCCTATAAGAAAGTTCTTTCCATAACCATCTTTTACCTCTTTTACTTCACCTGTTTTTCCTAATGCTTTTACATCTTTAATTAATAAAACTTTCATATTTAATCCTTGTTTGTTTTATGTATTATACCTAATCAATATCAAGATTAAATAATTTAACTTAATATCTTATCTAAAACCACTATAAATTTATTTTTTTCAAATGGTTTTTGTAGCCACGCTTTGGCATCAATATTTTTTGCTATCGTAACAAGTTCTTCTGTTTTTGTTGATAAAAGCATAACTACTGGGATGTTATTGTAATATATTCCTCTTTTTATTTTATAAATCATATCTAATCCACCAATCTCTTTAACACTTACATCGCAAAAGATTAAATCAATTTTATGATTGTGTAATTTTTCCAATCCTTCAATTCCATTAGTTGCGGTGATTACATTATAGCCTTTATCTTGAGCTATTAATTTAGATCTTTCTCTTATTACTATTGAGTCATCAACTATTAAAATAGTTTTTTTTAGTTCTACAGTTTCTTGTTTATGGTTAAATAATTCTTTCTCAAAATATTCTGTTAAACTTTTAACAATTTCATCTTCATCAATTCCACTTAACAAATTTTCTACCATCAAAGCTATGAATTTTTTTAATTCTAAAAATTGTAAAGATAATTTTTTATCCAATACTAATTTACCAGATCTTATATCATCTAGAAGATTTTCAGCTTTGTGTGTAATATTAACAACATCTGTCATTCCCAACAAATCAGCAGTACCCTTTATAGTATGTACAGACCTAAAAATTTCATCTATATCATAAGTTCCACTAGGAACATCTAATAATGCATTTTCCATACACTGAAGTTTGTTCATAAACTCATCATAAAAAATATTATCATCCATATTTGTACAACTCTTTCATCGGTATTTAATATATTGTAGCTATTATATCATTAAAGAACACTAACTAAAAAGGTCAAAAAATGAAAATGATAAATGTAATAAATGATAGAATAGAAGAGATTAAAGAGGAAGTTATCCATCTAGTTGAAAATCAATCAATCTCATTAACTGAAAAAAATGCACTTATGCAGCCTCTAGTTGAAGAGAAAAAAGTTATGGAACATACTTTAGTTTATCTTGAAAAGATTAAAAGTACAAACTATAAAGGGTTATGTGGTGGTGGATAATAGTAGGATTTATTCTCCTACTAATTATTTGAAAAGTCTTATCTACAATTTTCACTTTTTACTATATCTAAAGAATTAAATACTTTAGATACAGATTCTGTTAACTCTTCAGCTTCGTTCCTTAGTTCAAAATTTGATTCCTTTCTTGAATCCATATCTATATACTCTTGAACACCATAATGTACTTTATCATGATATATTTTTAAATCTATCCAGTTTTGAGTTTTTGTGTAATTTTTATCCTGAGATTCCGATTCTATTATCCACTGTCCAAGTTTACACTCTTTTGATGTAGTAACTTTCCATGTTTTAAAATCACCAAGTTTAGCAAAGTTTGTATCCATAAATGATATATGGTCATTTTTAAGAACTGCAATATTATTTACAAGTTCTACATCACAAACACTTTGTCTCATTGAAGTATCAAATGTTGCATGAGAAGCTGAATCTGTTAAATTATTTGATAAAATTTCAACTTCTGATGCTAAATCATCAATTTGAGAAGATGAATGTGCATTTTCTTGTGTAACCTTATCTAACTCATTTATAGTATTATTAATTTGTGTCATTGCAGTCGATTGCTCTTTCGTTGCAACTAAAACTTTATCTATCATCTCTTTTGTTTCAATAATCTTGCCGTTTAATTGATCATAACCTATAATCATTTCATCTGCAATCTTTTTACCACTGTTTGCTGTATCATTTGCACTTTCTACTAAAGTTTTAATCTCACTTGCTGCATCTGCTGATCTTGATGCTAGATTTCTAACCTCTTGTGCAACTACTGCAAACCCTTTTCCTGCCTCTCCAGCGGTAGCTGCTTCAACTGCTGCATTAAGTGAAAGAATATTTGTTTGGAATGCAATTTGATCAATTATGCTTATTGCATCATTTATAGCTGTAACCTTGTTGTTAATTTCATCCATTGATTGTGTTGTTTGTTTAGCTAGATGTTCACCTTGATTTGCAGATTGTGTTACATCATCAGAAAGATTAGACATCTTTGATACATTTGCATTACTTTCTCTAATAGTTTGTGTTATCTCTTCAACTGCGGCGGCTGTTTCTTCAAGAGATGCGGCTTGTTTATTTGATGACTGAGAAAGGTTTCTAGCTGAAGATGTAAGAATTGATGTATTCTCACCTAAAGATGTACCTGCATTTGATATTTGTGCTAATAGTTCAGATATATTTATCCCAAGTAATTCAGTTGAATTTAATAACGAACCAAAATCACCATACATACCATTTTTTTCAATTTTTTCTGCTTCATAATCAAACTTACCTTTACCAAAATTATCAAGAATTTTATTAAGTACATCAAATTTTCTTTTTGCATCATTAAGCATTGTGTTAATGTTATGTCTTAACTTTTCAACCTCTGTTGTTGCACCCTCACTATGAACTCTATATCCATAAAAACCATTAGAAACTTTACCCATAATATCATCAATCTCAAAAACAACACTTCTATCTTGTTCTATTATTCTTTGAGTTTGAATAATTTTATCATTAATGTGAACTGTCATTTTTGCAAATTCATCATTACCTCTTACTTCAATTTGTTCTATTTCATCTTTTTCTCTAATTGCATACATCATAAATTCACTTAAACCTATTTCAAATACATTTAGTGATTTTTGAATTCTTGATACAATAATTCCAGTTATAATTGAAACAGCAATAACACCTAATATTGCACTAATAAATACGAATAAAAGCATCATATATGAGTTTGACTTTAGCTTTTCCACATCTTTTAATAAAACAGCTGCTAATTTATTATCAATAACTTTTAATTTATTAATCTTATTTGAAATTTGTTCAAACCAATATCCACTATCTACACTAAAACCACCAATAGTCTTAGCATTCATAGCTATAGCTCTCATCTCATTTACCTCATCTACAGCTTTTCCTTTTACTGTATTTTCATAAAACTTTATAAATGATGGTTTTGCACTTGCTTTAAAAGAGATAATAAATGCATCTTGTTCAGTAATTAGTTTTGTCCATTTACCTTTCATCCCAAATAAAAATTTATTTCTTGCAAAAGTATTAGACCCAACCGCTCTTTCAATACCAGCTCTCTCTTTTGACATTAAGAAATTATAAAAGGCTGTTAAGTCTCTCGTTTCTGCAACATTTGTAGAAAGCTTAGATACTACTTGAATAAAATCTAAAAATGCACTGTTCATTCCTGTATAATAACTTATCGCTGCCCCTGCACCAATTTTTAAAGTGCTAACATCTCTTCTCATATTTTGAAGTTTTGTAAGTTTGTTTAATGCATAATCAAGTTTTTGCTTTATAGCCTTAGGATAAGCTTTTAAATTATACTTTAATAGAGATTTTTTCAATACAGATATTTTTGAATCTGTAAGCTTTCTTTGATTTGGAAGTTTTGTAGCAAACTTTTTTCCCTTACTTCCAATAAAACCAGCTGTTGCACCTCTTTCTTTTTGTGTTTCATGTAATAGATTTGATATATTACTAGCAATTACAACTGAGTCTTTAACTTTTTTATCTGTTAATCGTAAGTTATCTCTTATGTGATTTTCAACTTGTTTAAGTTTACCTATTTTCTTGGTAATAGTATCAAACCAATGCACAGAGTCAATACCAAATCCACCTATATCTGTTGCACCTTGCATAACTTCTCTTATTCGATTAACTTCATCTATAGATTTACCCTGTAATGTTTTCTCATAAAAATTTCTATTTTCATCTGTTGCATAATAAGTAAATGTTTTTAAATATGAGCTTTGTGAAGAGATTAGATTATTTAATTTTTCTCTCATCCCTTCACCAAATTTATCACCACCTAAAGTATTTGCACCAACTGCTCTTTCAATTCCTGCACGCTCTTTAGATAATAAAAAACTAGAATATGCTGTAAGCTCTTGAGTGATAGTAGCATCATCTGATAACTTAGCAATAGCTACAATACCATCTAAAAGCATACCATTCATCTTTGTATAGTAACCAATAGCTTCACCAGCTTTAATATTTGAGTTATTTACTCTAGTTCTAATACTTTGTATATTTTCAAACATATCTGTTGATTTAAAAAGCTGTTGTTTAAACTCCGAAGGATAATCATCAAAATTTATTGTAGATATCAAACTTTTCATATTTTTATATGCTTTATTTGATGATTCTCTTTGATTAGGAAGAGTATCTGCAAATTTTTTGCCAGAACTGCCAATAAAACCAGCAGTCATACCTCTCTCTTTTTGTGTTTCATGTACAAAAGAAGAGACTTTTGTTGCAAGTACAGCTAATACTTCTATTTTATCCATTTGATGATATCGCTGGTAATTTTGCAAACCTTGTAAACCACTAAAATATAACAATCCCATCACTGGAAATGCTAAAAGTAGTAACAACTTTGATTTTAATGTTAAATTATCTAAAAAACTCATTTCTTTCCTTTTGTATAAAAATAATCAAATTTATGATACAATAAAACAACTTAATAAAAAAAGGTAAAAAATGAAGAGAATAGCTATAGTTGATGATGAAAATGATATTTTAGATGTTTTAAATAGGTTCTTAAGCAGGTCTGGGAATTTACAAATTTCAACATTTAATAATCCAGTTGAGGGGTTAATAGAAGTCCAAAATGGCGGTTACGACCTTGTGCTATTGGATATAATGATGCCTCAAATGGATGGTATAGAATTTTTAAAAAAAGTTAAAGAATCAAATCCTGAAGTTGAAGTTGTAATGATGACTGCATTTACAACGCTAGAAAGAACAATTGATGCTCATAAATATGGTGCAAAAAATTATCTTACAAAGCCATTTGAAAATCTTAAACAGGTTCAAGATAAAGTATTTAAGGTATTGGGTATTTAAATATCCTCTAACTTAAAAATAATTTTTCTATCTTCTAAAAAATCAGTAAAAACTTTAAAATACTTTTTAGCCTTAATTTCATCATAAGATGAAATTGATATAACTACTGCTCTATTATCACCATCAATTTGTGGTAACGATGACATTTCAACTGTATTAGGAATTTGCTTCATCGTTTCAATTAGCTCATTCTCACTACATATTGCTTTTAAAGAGTATCTTGTTTTTTGTTTATTTGATGGATAATATTTATCCAAAGCTTCTATAATCATACTTTGGGCCATAGATGGAAATCCTGGAACAAAGAAAAATCTATTTGCTAAACTAAATCCTGGAACATTTGTAACTACATTTTTTAATAATCCTGCATTTAAAGGTAAGCTTGCCATATTTATCCTATGTGGATATGAATCATCACCAAATTTATCAATAATAGCTTTTTTTGCACCCTCATTAATTTCCATATTTGAATTGGTAAATACATTTGCAGCTGCTTGCCTTGTATAATCATCAGGAGTAGCACCAATTCCACCAAAACTAAATAATACAGCATCAGGATCACTTTTAACTAGATTAAATACTGCTTCTATAAATGGTGGTTCATCTTTGATAACAAAATTTGCTTTTTGTTCCCAACCACGCTTTAAAAGTTCATTGTTTAGAAATGAAAAATGAGCATCGCATCGACGCCCATTTAAAAGTTCTGTTCCGATAATTACAGAATAAAAATTCATTATATTGATCTATAAATTAGATTTTGCTTTGAATAAAAGTATCCATCTCATCAACAATCTCTTCAATAGTTCTTTCACCATTAACATTTGTTAATAAACCTTTTGATTTATAGAACTCTTGAATATCTTCTAAAGGATCTGTATAAACTTTCATTCTATTATTAAATACTGTTACATTATCATCAGCACCTCTTGCACGTCCTAAAACTCTATCACAAGCAACCTCTTCAGAAACCTCTACCTCAATAACATTTACTAGTTCTACTTTATCTTCTGTAGCTAAATATTTATCTAACTCTTCCATTTGTTCTGTACTTCTTGGGTACCCATCTATTACTACAACAGGTGTTGGTGCATTAATAATAGCAGTTACAATTGTTTTTATAACAATTTCAATTGGCACTAAGTTACCAGCACTAATATATTCCTCAATAGTTTTTCCTAACTCACTACCTGTTGCTACCTCTGCTCTAAACATATCACCTGTTGAATAATGTGTGATACCTTCATGTTTAGCAGCAATTAACTCTGCATCTGTAGTTTTTCCACTTCCTGGAGCTCCAATTATTAAAAATAATTTCTTCATATAATTTATCCTTTTGAGGTTTTAATTTTTTGTATTATATCTAATTATATTTTAAATTAGATTTACCCAATCTTGTTTAAACTCTTTTGAATAAAAAAATATTATAATTGATACAAGAAATTTTTAAAGAAAGAGTTAAAATGAAAAAGTTATTATTATTAATGATTACATCAGTGTTTTTGTTTGGTGAAATGAAGTTTGCAGACCCCGAACCATCTTTTGATAATCCAAGAAAATGGGTAATTAAATTGCGTTCTGCACATATTGAAACTGTTAACCATATGTTAGGTTCAATATATAATGTACTTAAAGTTTATCCTAGTGAGAGTATTAATATTGCTGTAATTGCATACGCGCAAGGGATGCGTGTTCTTAAAAAAGATTATGATCCACATACTCTTTCTAGAATTTCATCTTTGATGGATTATGATGTTGAATTTGTTGGTTGTATAAACACAATGGATACTATGAAATGGAAAGAGGATGATTTTGTTGAAGGTGTAACTTTTGTTCAAGCAGGTATTGCAGAAGTTATTGAAAGACAAGCTGGTGGTTGGATAGAAACTACACCATACTAATAAAAAATTTATAAGGTAAAATATGTTAAAAAAAACAATTGCTTCTATATTGATATCAAGTGTTTCATTATTTGGGTTTGAATATAATTTAGAACCAAAAAAAGTTAGTGAAAATGTTTGGTGTTTCTTTGGTAAGTTAGAGATGCCAACAAAAGAAAATGGCGGTAATATGTCAAACCACTGTTACATAAAAGCTAAAACTAGTTATATCTTACTAGATAGTGGTCCAACATACCAATTTGCAAAAGCTGCATATAAAGAGATGGAAAAAATTGAAAAGTTACCTGTTAGTTATGTTTTAAATACACATGAACATGATGACCATTGGCTTGGGAACAATTTTTATAAAGAGAAATTCGATGCAACACTAATAGGTGTAGATTTGCAAGATAAAAACTATGAAGAGGGTACACCTACAAGAATGCATCACCTTTTAACTCATGATGCATTAAGTGGAACACATATAGTAAAACTAGATAAATATATTACAAAACCTCAAACAATGATGTTAGATGGGGAGAAGTTTGAGTTTGTACCAGTTGGTCAAGGACACAGTAAATATGATGTATTTATGTATATGCCAGATAGAAAAGTACTGTTTTCTGGTGATTTAGTTATGAATGGAAGAATCACTTCAAATAGAGATGGTTTGGTTATTGGTCAATTAGAAGCACTAAAAACAATGCAACAATATGATTGGAATGTACTAGTTCCTGGGCATGGATTTGATTTTTCAAAAAATGCTTTAGATGAATCGGTTAAATATTTTTCACTATTAAAAGAAAGAGTTTTAAAAGCAGTTGAAGAGGACACAGGACTAGATGGTGTAAATAATTTTGTAAAAATGGTTGAATTTAAAGATAAAGCTATGTTTGATATTTTAAACTCACCTAATGTTTCTAAAGCGTATACGGAATTAGAATTTTTTGAAGAGGAGTAATAATGATTAAAATATTATATATAGTTTTAGCCCTATCTCTTTCAATATATGCAAGCGGAAGTGATATTAATATTAATCAGTTAAATAAACAAGCTAACAAAGAGAATAAACATACACTTATTTTCTTTCATATGGATTACTGTCCATATTGTGAAAAGATGATTGAAGAGTCATTTGAAGATGAAAAAACAAAAGCTCAATTAAAAAAAGATTTTATTGTTATAGATATTAATGTAGATGATGAAGAAAATATTATTTTTAATGATTTTAAAGGTGATAAATCTAAATTTGCCAAAGAGTTAGATATAAGCTTTTATCCTACAGTATTATTTCTTGATAATGAAGATTATGTGGCATACACTTTAAAAGGATATAGAGAAAAAGAAGTTTTTCAAAAAGTACTAAAATTTATTAAATCAAAATCATATGAGGATATGGACTTTTCTGAATATACAGACTAATCTAAAATAGCAAAAGGTAGATTTTAAATCTACCCTTTTGCTAATGTCCAAATTGCGTAGTTTTTATCAACTACAATATTTGGAATCGTATGAAAATCTAATATCTTAGTATAAAAAAACGATACAATATCTGAAATATCTTTATCATCTAAAACCTTAGTGATACCACCTGTTAAAACAATACTATTAAGTGAAGTTAACTTTATATTTAAATATGATTTATGATGATGTGACACTTTATATAAAACTAAAAATATAGAAAGTTGCATAAGAAGTTTTGTAGCTTCCTCATCTCTTTTGTCAAGTATATCTTCTGTTTTATTTAAATATGAAAGTAGTTCATATACAAACTCATTATTTTTTGCACTAAACACTAAACTATCTGCTGACTTATAACACCCAAGTTTTTTAAATACAAGTCTATCATACTCATTTGAAGTGATAATATTATCATCTACTAAATCTTTGCTATAGTGAATATCTGTAGTTGCCCCTCCTATATCTATAACTATAAAAGGATCAGTTACATCTAAAAGTGTATGCACATGAGGTAAAGCTTGATTTACTACATAAGGTGTAGAATATATCTGATTTGATGTAAGATCATAAAGCTCTTTTATATCCTCTTTACCCATAATATCTGATGCATAAAGATTTGTAAGATACTCTTTTAAATCATCCTCATACATCTTTAGTTTATCATCAATAATATTTGGTAAAACTACAAGGTTTTGAA
>CBFDEF010000033.1:0-18796 GCA_965603755.1 uncultured Arcobacteraceae bacterium | reverse complement strand
CATCAGAAGTTTACTCAACATTAGTAAATAAACTTCCATATAAAGAGACAAGAAGATATCTTCAAAAAGTTGTAACTTATAAAAAGAGTTTTGTTAACTTGTAGATTTATATAATCAACATCCTGTCACAATAAGAGAAAAATCTGTATTTTTCTCTTATAGCTTCAACTAAACCAATAAATTAGATATATTTAAATTAGAATTATAATAATATTAGTTATGATGTAAGGTAGTATTGTTTATTTATATACTGTAGGAGGTTTTAGATGAAAATATTGATTATATCTGTTATTATATTATTAAATATTTCTTATTCATCACAAACTAAAGAACACATAAAAGTATGCTTTTTAGAATGGGGTATGCAAGGTGGAAAACATTTACCTGATCAAGGATTTAATCCAGATTTAATTACAAATGTTTTAAAAAATGCCGGCTATACTTCTCAAGTTGATATTATGCCATGGAAAAGGTGTCTTTTACATGTAAAAAAAGGGAACTATGATATGGTTGCTGGTCTTTGGATAGATGAAAACTATAAAAAAACTTATCACTTTCTTGAAACAACAACCATTGATAAAATTGCATTTATGTCATTAAAAACTCTTGATGTAAAATCAGGGACATTAGAGGACTTTCAAGGTAAACGAATCGGTATTTTAAGAGGTGCTGGTGGGATGGATATGATTAAAAATGGAAATTTCAAAGTAAATATATTAACAAATGATAAGCTAATGATAAAGCAGCTTAAAGTTGGAAGAGTTGATGCTATTGCAAGTAATACCGATCATCTGTTATCAGTTATTGAAGATAGGTTTCCTGAACTAATTGGTAAAGTGAAAATATGGTCACCTGCAATTCAAATTAACATCACATCTCCCGCTATATCAAAAAAACATCCTCAAAAAGATGAACTAACTAAACGTTTTAATGAAGCTATGAGAAAACTCAAAAATGATGGTTTTTATGAAAAATTGTTTAAAAAACATGAAATAAAATTAGGTTACCAACTAGATAAAGAAGATTACAACTAGTTTATAGGAGAAAGATTATGAAGCATATTATACGATATATTTTAACTGGCTTGTTAAGTGTAAATGTACTAAATGCAGATATTGTTATTTCATTTGATATTCAAAATAATGTTGATGCTAAAAAACCAACATCTGCTCAAAAAATTGATATCGAAAAAATAAAACAAATAGCTAAAACAAATAGTATAAAAGTAACATTTAAACCAACACCTTGGAAACGATCATTACTAATGCTTGAAAAAGGTTTAGTTGATGGAGTTATAAATGCCAGCTATAAAACTAATAGAGCTAAGTATGCTAACTATCCTATGCAAAATGGTAAGTTGGATAGCACTAAAAAACTTAATGATGGTAATTCATATTATATTTATAAACATAAGAATAGTAATATAAGATGGGATGGAAAAAAGTTTATTAACTCAGGTACAGTTGCAGTAATGGAAAAATATGCTGTAATAGATGATCTTAAAAAACATCAAAATATCACAATCAAAACTTTTTTAAATAACAGTGAGATAATACGTAAAGTAGCATCTGGACAAATTGATGCTTATGCAGGTTCTGCAAGAGTTACAGATAGACTTCTCAAAAAATACTCCACTTTTGCAAAAAATATAGTTAGAGAATCTTTGCCAATTAGAAAAAAAGACTATTTTCTGATTTTTTCTAAAAAAACATATAATAAGAAAATAGAAGAGATGGAAATAATTTGGACGGGGCTTCAAAAATTTAATGAGAAAAAATAGAATAGGGATATAATATGAATATGTTTTTTAAATTATCAATAGTAATACTACTTACTTTGTTTACAAACTTAAGTGCTTCACAAGATCAAGTAAAAGATATCGCAAAAATAAGTGCATCAGCACTATACAATATTGATAAAACATCTTTACAAAAAACAATGGATGCTTATATTCAAACAAATCCCAAATTGCTTGGATTGAAAATTGTAGAGGTACTAAGTGGTGAAACATATTACCAAATGTATAAAGAAAATGATAATATTCATTTTAATAAACTGTTTCCAAAAAATATAAAAGAACATAAGTCGTTTACAACAGAATCAAAATATGAGAATGAAACGGTGGGTAAAATAACAGCATATTTTGAGAATGAAAACTTTATAGAGCTTACAAAAGAGGAAAAAAGCTGGATTAAAAATAATGTTGTAAAAGTAGGTGTGGAACAATGGTCACCAGTAACTTTTTCTAATACAGGAAAAGATATAGATGGTATTACAGGTGATGTACTAAAACTTATAATGCAAAGAACAGGTTTAAAAATAGAGGTTGAAAATGATCTTTGGGCTCCTTTATTAAAAGGATTAGAAAATAAAAGAATAGATATTCTTCCTGCAACATATTATACTGATAAAAGAGCTACTTATGGACTGTTTTCTAGTGATTATTTTAAAATGAATGATGCTATTTATATAAAAGAGAATAATACCAAAGTAACATCGATGAAAGATTTAAATGGTAAAAAGCTTGCTATTGTTAAAGGCTATGGTACTATTCCCAAAGTAAAAAAACAATTCCCAAACATTAATATAATTCAAACAATAGATTTAAAAGATTCAATAAATAAAGTTTTAAAAGGGGAAGTTGATGCTTTATATGAAGGGCAAGTTGCAGTTGAACATATGTTGCAAGATCAACTTATTGTTGGATTAAAAGGGATAACACAAGATAGTTTCGATGCTGCAAAATTACATTTTTTTACAAGAGATGATAAACCTGTATTGCATTCTATAATACAAAAAGGCTTAAATACTATAAGTTATGAAGAAAAGCGAAAAATCATATCAAAATGGATTGGAAATAAAAAAAACAAAAATACTTTTTTTGATAAATTAACAAAAAAAGAAAAAAAATATCTGAAGAACAATAAAGAATTAAATATCATCTCTGGACCCGCTTGGCCACCATTTGATTATATAGATAAAAAAAATCATGAACATTATGGAATAGGACATGATTATTTTCAAGAAATCTCTAAAATTACAGGGATAACTTTTAATCATATACATCCCCAGTCTTGGAGTGATGCTATGAATAAGATTAAAAATAAAGAAACAGATATCTTTACTATTGCTAAACAAACACCCAAAAGAGATAAGTTTCTTAATTTTACAGATACTTTTATAACCTATCCTATCGTAATTTCAACTTTAAATACAGCACCTTTTATAGCCTCAGTAAGTGACTTTAAAAATGAAAAAATTGCACTTATTAAAGACTTTGCAATAACAGAAATCTTAAAAAACGATTATCCAAATTTAAATGTTGTACTTGTAAAAAACATCAAAGAGGGACTAGAGCTTGTTAGTAATGGAAAAGCCTATGCTTTTTTAGGGAGTCTTGGTGCTATGTCTTATACTATAAAAGAGGAAGGTTTTTTTAATCTAAAAATTGCAGGAGTTACAAAATATAAATTTTCATGGGGTGCGGCCATTAGAAAGGATATATCACCTGAACTATTGTCTATAATAAATAAAGCTTTAGCCTATATGCCAATTGAAACAAAGAACAACATTTATAATAAATGGGTATCACTAGAATTTGATGAACATATTGATTATACAATTATTTATCAGATTATAGGTGTGTTTTTGTTATTTATTATTGGAGCACTTTATTGGAATAGAAAACTATCTCTTGCAAAAGATATTATACATGAGCAACAAAAACAATTTACATCTATGGTATCAAATGTACCTGGAGTTATCTATCGTTATGTTTTAGATGATAAAAATACTGTTCTTTTTCTAAGTGATGAGATAGAAAATTTATCTGGATATGCTAAAGATGTTTTTTTAAATAATAGTATGCAGACTTTTGTAGATATTGTTCACCCTGATGATGTTGAACATGCATTAAGTTGTGTAGAAGAACAAACTAATAATGAAAAGCAATATAATATTGAATACAGAATTATTACTAAAAATGGCGATATACAATGGATAAGAGACCAAGCCCAAGTATTATATTCAAATGACAAAACTGAAACATGGATAGATGGTGTAATGTTTGATATAACAGCACAAAAAGAGTTAGAAAATAAAATAAAAGAGTCGCAGGAACAATTCTCAACTATGGTATCAAATGTTCCAGGAGCTATTTATAGAGCTGTAGATGATTCTGCTTGGCCTATTATATATATGAGTGATGAGATTGAAAAGATTACAGGATACCCCGCATCTGATTTTATGGAGAGTAAGATAGTTACTTTCTCTACAATTATGTATCCAGATGATGTAGAGCCAATGGGGAAAATTATCACTGACCAATTTGCTAAAGGGAAAAATTTTCAAATTGATTATCGAGTAATAGCCAAAAATGGCGATATTAAGTGGGTTCGATCTCAAGGACAGTCTGTAAAAACTCATAGCGGTGAAGCATTTATTGATGGTGTTTTAATTGACATTACAGAAGCAAAAGAGGCAGAAGCAAAAATAGAACTACTTAGTGAACTAGTTTACGGTTCATTAAAATCTGCAAGTGTTGGTGCTTGGTGGGTTGATTTTAGGGAAGAAGATACATTCCATGCACTTAAAAATACAGCTGAAATGATTGGTATAGACTTTAAAAGCGAAAACAGTGATGCTTGTGTCATCAGTGAATGGGGGAATGTACTTCAAAACACAGCGACGCTAAGCGATGAATATAAGAAAGCGATTGATAATACTTTTGAAAACTTTACAGGTGCAATTTCTGGTAAGTATCAATCGTATCATGCAGTTTATCCAATTGCTTATAGTAATGGTGAAGTCAGATGGATAGAAGCAAGAGCAGATGTTCCAAAAAGAGATAAAAATGGAAATGCACTTCTTATGACAGGTACCCTTATAGATATTACTGAAAGTAGAAAAGCACAAGAGGATATAAAAGAACAAAGTATTTTTATAGACTCAATTATGAATACTCAAGATAATTTTGTCTTAACAAGTGACGGAGAGACTCTTAAAACTGCAAATAAAGCTTTTTTTGAATTTTATGATGTTCAAGATGAAGAAGAATTCATCGAGAAGTTTGGAGACTGTATTTGTGATACCTTTGATACAGATGCACCAAAAGAGTATATACAAAAGTTCATGGGTGATGAAGTTTGGCTTGATTATATTTATAATAGACCAAATCAAGTTCATAAAACTATGATAATAAAAGATAATAAAGAGTATATATTTACAATCACAACAGATAAGCTTATATTTAAAGATGAGGAGCTAAAAACAGCAGTTCTAACTGATATTACAGAACTTGAAAGAATTAGAAAAGACATTGAACTTATTTTATCAAATATATTACTTCCTATTCTTATTACATCAAAAAAAGATAGAAAAATATTATACGCTAATAAGTATGCACAAAGACAATATGAAAAACCACTTGAGGATATTATTGGAAGTGATATAGATGAAGTGTATACAGTTGTGAATCAACATGAACATATACTTCAAGAGCTACAGGAAAAAGGTTATATAGAAAATAGTGAAGAGATTTTTAAAACACATACTGGAAAAGAGTTTAATGCACTGTTATCTGTAACACCACTTCTATATAAAGACCAAGACGCCTACATTGGTATGGTTGTTGATATTACAAAACAAAAAGAGATAGAATCACAAATTAGAGAGATACATAAACATACAAAAGATAGTATTAAATATGCATCTTCAATTCAACAAGCTATAGTACCGGATAATAATGTATTTTATAATTACTTTGATGATTTCTTTACTATATGGCAACCAAAAGATATTGTTGGTGGTGATATATATCTATTTGAAGATCTAAATAGAGAAGATCGTGAGTGTTTACTTATGGTAATTGATTGTACCGGACATGGTGTTCCAGGTGCTTTTGTAACAATGCTTGTAAAAGCACTTGAGAGACAAGTTATTGCTAAAATTAATAATGATAGATATGGTGATATAGATGTAAGTCCAGCTTGGATACTTCAGTATTTTAATAAGAATATGAAGAAGCTATTAAAGCAAGAGACAAAAGAGAGTATCTCAAATGCAGGATTTGATGGTCAAGTTATTTATTATAATAAAAGCAAAAATATTTTTAAATGTGCTAGTGCAAGAAATGAGATATTTTATATTCAAAATGAAGAACTAGTTACAATAAAACCAGATAAACAATCTATAGGATATAGAGATAGTAATAGTGACTTTGAGTTTAAAGATACGGTGTTAAATATAGAAGAAAATATGAGTTTTTACATAGCAACGGATGGTTACTGGGATCAAAATGGTGGTGACAAAGAGTTTTGTTATGGAAAAAGAAGATTAAAATCTTTAATTTTGGATAGTTTTAGTAAACCTATGTCTGAACAAAAAAATATTTTAGTAGATTCATTAATTCAATATCAAGGAGAATGTGAAAGAAATGATGATGTTACTTTTGTTGGAATTAGTGTAAGCAAACAAGAAGAGGTTCTAAAAGATGATATCATAATCTCTATTTCTGGTATTATATCTCAACAGACAATAGATTCACTACTGAATGATTTAGAAATCAAATTTAAAGAACTAGATGGTGGCGCTAGAATAGCAAGTAAAATCTCTTATATGGCAATTGAACAGCTACAAAATATTTTACATTATTCAAGTAAAAAGAATATAAATAGTGAAACTAAATATATAAGCCAAGGAAAATTTACTATAGGCTATAATAAAAGTAAGAGTAAATATTATGTTAGTAGTTCAAACGAGATTGAAGAAGATGATAAGATTAAAATTTCAGAAAAACTTGATTATGTAAATTCACTTGATGCAATTGGTGTCAAAAAATATTATAAAGAGTTACTTAGAAATGAATCTGCAAAACATGATAAGGGTGCGGGCATTGGTATAGTAGATATGGCAAGAAAGTCATCAGAAAAAATAGAATATAAATTTAAAAAGAGTGCTAATATGGAAACTTTCCATATTTTAGTATATATATAATATAAAAGGGATCAGATGGAAAATTTAAATATAGAGAAAACAAAATATACGCCACAAATTAGTCTTAATGCACAAGAAGGTGTCCTTGAGTTTAAAGGTAAATCATATCCTGAAAATACATTTGAGTTCTATGCTCCAGTTCAAAAATGGATTGAATCATATATTGCTACTTGTGAAACACAAAAGGTTGTAATTGTCTTTGATATTAATTATCTAAATTCAAGTAGTATAAAATTTTACTATGATCTATTTGATACTTTAGAAGAAGCAACAAATGATGGTAAAGATATTGAAGTACAATGGTTATATGATAAAGAGGATGATATGGCTTTAGAGTCAGGAGAAGAGTTCCAAGAGGATTATGAAGATCTAAATATGACACTAGTAGAAAAAAGCTAAAAGGTCTTGTAATGGCTAAAACAACTGAAGAAAAAGTGATTGAAAATTCTGAATTAGTTATATCAACTGCAGTATCTGGTGTTGATAATGGGAATTGTTTAGACGAGTATTCAAAATTATTAAAACTGTATAAAAAGTTAGCAAAAAAATATGATAAAGTTATAAAACTAGGTGATAAATATAGTTCAAAGGTTATGACTAATAATGATAAACTACAAACTTTCACTAAAAAGAAAGTTTTAGAAAGTGCTTCATCTAATAGAGAGTTAAAAGAAAGTTTTTCTGAAGAAGTAGAACAGTACAAAGAGATAATCGAAAGATTAAAATCAAAATTAAAGAACAATTCTACAAGTGCAAATACAATTACCAAAGAGTTAGAAGTATCAAGAAAAGAAACACATCTTTTAAAAAATAAGAATATACATTTAGAATCTAAAGTTAAAGTTTTAGAAGAGTTCAATACCCCTTTTGAAATACTTTTAGAACAAGAGATAATAAGAGTAAGACACAATGCTGAGCCTATGGTATTGGCAATACTAGGTATTGATGATTTTGCAAAAATTAAAAATAATATTAATGCATTTACAACTATAGATAATTTTATTTTAGGGATATTTAAATATTTACAAAATAGTTTAAAAAAGAGTGATACTGTGGTATACGGTAAAAATGAGATATTTTATATTATGATGCCATATACAAAAATGGAAAATGCTATCAAATTACTTAAAATTATTGGACATAGAAGAGTAATAAGTCAAAATAATATCACACTAAGTTCTGGAGTTACTAGTTTAAATAATGATGATACTGCAGAATCGATGATAAAAAGGTGTTTACCTGCATACAAAAAAGCAATATCAGATAACCTTTATTCAAAAACTATAGAAATATAGTTCACCATAAGAGAAAAATCTATTGTTTTAGTTAAGGCTTACTTTTTAAGAATGGATTATTGAATTTTTTTCTATTATTGATTTTTTGTTTAAAATTTTTAAGTCTTCGTTTATGTTTTTGTATTTTGAGTTTACTTTTTTCACTTAAATCAACTTCACTTTCATCTATATTATCACCATAATTTATGTTTAACATAGAAGACTTAGACATTTTTAAAATTTGAGATGGAAAAACACTTCGATGATCACTTATTAAAAAAGCAATTACAGAAGATATAGCTGCATACTGAGCAATCTCTATACCAAAAAGTTCAATAGCCATAATAATTGCTGCTATTGGAGAGTTTGTCGCTCCTGCTAAAACAGCTGTAAATCCAAGTGCTGCGAATAATCTAATATGCTCAGGATCTATTAGATTACCAAAAAGATGTCCAGATGTTGCTCCTACATAAAATATAGGAGTAATAATACCACCACTTCCACCAGCACTAAGTGTAACAGAAGTATAAAATATTTTTGCTATAAATGAATACCAAGGTACATTTTGAGATATATCAGAATTGTCCAAAAATAAATCATTGATTACATTCAGACCAAGTCCAAAATATTGATCTCCTATAACAAAAGAGATAAGTACTAGAAGTGTACCTCCCAGAAATGCTTTAATGTATGTATGGATTGATATTTATTTGTTTTATTAAGTGTTCTGTTTTTTTTAAAAAAGCAATTAATCCCAAAAACAATCCAGCTAACATTACTTCTAATATCAAAGTAAAATTAATTTGAATTGCCTTTGTGAAAACTGATGTGTGAAAAGTTTCATAATGGATTCCTAGATATTTTGCAGTTGAATATGCAGAAAAAGCTGCAATAAATGATGGTAATAAAACATCATACATAATAATACCAACAACCAAAACTTCAACACCAAAAATTGCACCTGAAATTGGAGTACCAAAAACTGTTGCAAATCCAGCACTAATACCACATATCACAAGTTTTTTTCTATCAGCAACAGAAAATTTTAATAATTGTGAAATAAGTGAAGCAGTACCTGCTCCTATTTGAGCTCCTGGTCCCTCTTTACCTACTGAACCACCAGAAAAAATAGTAATGACAGTTGCTACAAGTTTAATAGGTATTACTCTTGCTTCAATTTTCCCATTTCTTTTATGAACTGCTTCTATAACCTTTTCATTACCGTGTCCTTTTGCATTTGATGCATATTTTTGTATTACAAATACTATTAGCATTAATCCAAATGGTAATAAATAATATAATGGGAAAGGGAGAGATGATTGAGAATTTTCAGTATAATGTATTATATTTAAAAAGAAAGTGACAATAGCTCCAATAATCATCCCAATCAATGAAGACAAAATTACCCATTTGCTAACACTAAAAAAAATAAGAATTTGTTCTATAAATTTTGTTTTCAAAATAAAATTTTTATAATATTGATATGTGTAATTATAGCTGAATAAATTCCTAAACTATCAACATCCCATCTCCATAAGAGAAAAATCTATACTTTTCTTTTATAGCTTCTTCATATAAACTCATAGTCTCTTCTAATCCAATAAAAGAAGCTACTAGCATGATCAAAGTAGATTTAGGCAGGTGAAAGTTAGTAAGTAGATAATCAACTCTCTTAGGACAGTTTAGAGGGTTTAAAAATAGATTTGCTTCACCATCTTCTTTTTTAGTATCGTTATAGAACTCTATTGTTCTAGTTACAGTTGTACCAACTGCTAATATCTTTTTATCACTATTTAAAGTTTCAATAGAAGTTTTAGGTATCTCATAATACTCACTATGCATAGGGTGGTCTAGTATATCTTCAGATTCTACTGGTTTAAAAGTACCAGCACCTACATGAAGTGTTAGATAGTTTGTATTGTATTTACTCTTTAACTCATCTAGAAGTTGGGCAGTAAAGTGAAGTGATGCTGTAGGAGCTGCTACTGCTCCGTAGTTTTTTGCAAAAAGAGTTTGATAGTTTGTCGTGTCAGATTCATCATCATCTCTTTTTAAATATGGTGGCAAAGGTAGATGTCCAATAGTGTTAAGAATCTCAACTAATGTTAAAAAATCCAATTCAACTTCATCTTTATAAAACTTAACTATTCTACTTCCATCATCTTGTAGTGTTATAACTTCCACTTTAAGATCATCTTGAAATGTTATTATATTTCCCTCTAAAACTTTACCTCTCATATAAACAAGATATTTATTATCAGGAAGTGGTTTATTAAATAATAGTTCTATTTTTCCACCAGTTTGTTTATGTCCAAATATTCTTGCTTTTATAACTTTAGTATCGTTAAAAAATATTTCAGTATTTATAGGTATATATTCTAATAGATGTTTAAAAGTTGTGTGAGTTATGGTTTTTGTTGCTCTATTGTAAACTAAAAGCTTTGCACTGTCGGCTGGATGAACTGGATAAGTAGCTATAAGATCATCAGGAAGATGATAATCATAGCTAGATGTTTTTAGAGGGTTTGGAGTGATGATAGTTGAGTTAATTTTTTAACTCCTCTATCTCTTCCTCCTCTTCCTCTTTTGGTGCAGGATTAAATATCTTTGCAATCCAAATAGATACACCATATAATATAATTAATGGACCAGCCATTAAGAACTGAGTTATTACATCAGGTGGTGTTAATAGTGCTGATAGCATAAAAATAAGAACAATAGCATATTTAAAAAACTCTTTTAAATGTTGATCATTAAGTATACCAATTACAGCAAAGAAAAATGTAAATACAGGTAACTCAAAAGCGATACCAAAACCAAATAATAGTTTTGTAAAAAAGCTTACATATTTACCAATACTAGGCATAACTGTAACAACTTGATTACCAAAGTTTACTAAGAAGTCAAAACCAAAAGGTACAACAACATAGTATGCAAAAGATGCACCAATAAGGAACATAGTTGTAGCACCTAGAACAAAAGGTACAACTAATTTTTTCTCATTTTCATAAAGACCAGGAGCCAAAAATAACCACATTTGCCATAATATAACAGGAAGTGTAATTAAAAATGCACTAAAAAATGCAACTTTAAGTGCAGTAAAGAATGTCTCTTGTACTTCAATAGCTACCATTTGAGAATTTTCACCAAGAACCTCTTGCACTGGGAACATCATCCAGTTTAAAATTGGTTCATAAACTGCAAAACATGCAAAAAATGCTACAAATAAAGTAGCACTAGAGATAAAAAGTCTTTTTCGTAAGTCCGCAATATGTGGTTTAATATCATCAAACATTAAGCTTTCCCTTCTTGATTAAGTGATATATTTTCTTTTTTTACAGCTACTTTTTCTACAGTATCTATAACTTCAGCTTTTACTTGCTTTGTCTCTTTTTTTACTTTAGGCTTTATATCATCATCATCTTCTTCAATAGAAGTTAAATCATTCATATCTAGGTCAGCAATACCTTTTACTTCATTTATACTTGCTTTAAACTTGTTAGCTTCATTTTTCATCTCTGAAATATTTAGTTCATTATCTAAAGTTGATTTAGCTTCATCTATACCACTTTTAAATTTTTTAAAGAACTTTACCATATCTACTGCTGCACTAGGCAATTTTTCTGGACCTAGTGCCATTACAGCAACTATAAGTACTAAGAAAATCTCCATAAACCCCATACCAAACATTTATCACCCCATTAAGTTATATTTTTTAAATTAAGATAAGGATTTTACCTAAAATTTGATAAAATTACACCCAATTAAAAATAAAGGTAGATTTATGACTCAATTATTAGTGGTAATAGCAGTAGGTTTTTTATTTTATATGTTAAATAGAAACTATAAAAGTAGTGATTTTCAACATATTAAAGTTGATGGAAAACAAAAATTCGATGGTGATTTAGCGGAGCATGAAGCAGGACTTTTAGTTGCTATGATGGCAAAAGTTGCAAAAGCTGATGGGGAAGTTAGTGAACTAGAAGCTGAGATTTTAAGTCACACTTTTACAGATATTTCAAATCATTTTGAAAACAGTGATGAAGTAAGAGAACAATTAAAAGATATCTATAAAAAAGAGATGAAAACATTTAGCAATACTGTAGATATTGCTAAAAAATATTTAAAATTAACAAAAAGAGATTATTCTAAAAGATTAAAAGTTATGGAATATCTTTTAAATTTAGCATTTATTGATAACGACTTCTCAAAAGCTGAGTTTATGATAACTGAAGATATTGCTAATAATATGGAGATCAAAAGAGCTGATTTTGAAACTATAATTGCACAGTTTGAACAATTTTATGCTCAAAAACAAAACTCAAAAGAGCTATCTTTAGAAAAAGCATATAATATTCTTGGTGTAAATAAAGATGATGATATGGGTACTATTAAGAAAAAATATAGACAACTAGTAAAAGAGAATCATCCTGATATTATAACAGGGCAGGGGGCAGAACAATCAATCATTGATGAGGCAACTGCAAAATTACAAGAGATAAACGAAGCTTATGAATTATTAAAAAAGGAGAAAAAATAATGGCAGATTTTGAATATTCTTATAAAGTTTGTACTTGTAAAGATGTCACTCTAGGTGAGATAGTACATGCTATTGAAAAAGAGGGTGCAAAAACAATTGATGATATTGGAGATGTAACAGATGCAGGGACAGCTTGTGGATGTTGTAAGTGTAAAGAAGATGATTTTGGTGATCCTAAAATGGAACTTTATCTAGATCAAATATTAAATAAGTTTGTAAAATAATGATTGAAACAAAAGATGAATTAATAGAAGAGATAAAGCACTTAATAAGTGTAGATGGCTCTTCAGTAGATATTAATCCAAACTATTTAGAATACTTTGAATTTGAAGAGTTATGTGATATAAAAGAACAACTACTAAATAGAAAGCTAGATCAAAATGAGATAGCAAAAGAGTATTTAGATGAAGTGTATGAAAAATGTGGAGTTTTAATCTAAGTTATTTTATAAAGTATAAAGTAATCCTTCAGTATAATCCAAACGAATTAAAGATACCTATAAATCTTTAAAGTGCCAGCGTGATGGAATGGTAGACTTAGGGGATTCAAAATCCCCCGCTTTCGGGCGTGCGGGTTCAAGTCCCGCCGCTGGTACCATAAAATAATCTAATAAACACAAGTTAATATTACGCCAATAATTACCAAATTTATAATGCCACTTTTTTCTCAAAAACTCCTTGCAAAAAACTTCATAGTATAACTATGTCATTTTTAATAAATTTATCCATTCCATAATCCTTTTCCCAATACCAATAAAAAGCAGATATAAGTCCAGGTGTTTTTGCTTTAGATTCATCAAAAATAAAATTTTTTGCTTGAGCTAATGGAAGATATTCCAACTCTATTTGCTCATGGTGTATTCCTCCACCATCATGTATTTTCATTGATTCATCTATTGAGGCAAAATATAGATGTTGTTTAGCACCACTTACTCCTACATTTGTAAAAAAAGATGTGATTTTTTGAATATTATTTATATCTACATTATATCCACACTCCTCATCTATCTCCTCTTTTACAATTTGCTCCAACGATACATCTTTATCTATTATTCCAGCACATAGCTCATATGTAAAAGGGTAGTTTGCGTCATGAAGATATACAGGTGGTCTAAACTGTTTTACCAGTACAAAAGCATCTTTAGTTGTATGATATAGTAATACTGCAACACTATCAAAAGATTGAACAGCTTCCCATGTTTTTTGAATATTATTTTGCGTATAGTTTATTCTTACAGGTTTTACAAATTTTGGATTATCAAGTGTTGTTATTGATAAATCTTTAATATCTAAATTTTTCATTATTTTAATTTCCTAGTTAAAATATAAGTGGTTAAACTTTGTCTAGTTCATATACCAACATCTTTTTATAATAGTTCATCCAAAGTGACTAAGGTAGTACTTTTTTGATGAAACTTGATAATATTATATCATATAAAAAAGCTTTGCACAAACCTCAATTAAGGTATTTTAATATATTTATTATTACATATAACTTCAATAGATACAGTAAAGAAAATTACAATATTTTAAGTAAAATGTTTAATCAATATAAAAGTAGAATTGGTATATGCTATTTGTTATTTAAGTATTATTTATAAAAAAGATTTTATGAGGATTTAACAATGCAAGATGCTATATCAAAAATGATTGATCAATTACCTCCTTTGCCAGAAACAATTATGGAATTAGAAAAATTTAGACAATTAAAAGAGCAAGATCCAGAAATATTATTAAAAATAATAGAAAAAGATCCGTTACTTGTAGCAATTTTATTAAAATTATCAAACTCTGCTCTGTATGGATTTCGAAATAGTGTTGATACTGCAAGTAAAGCGTTAAATCTTTTAGGGATAAACTTTACTTTATCATTAGCTTTTGGTTATACAATTAAACAAACTTTAGATACAAATTTAAAAGCGTATGGAATCTCTAGTCAAGAGTTTATTCAAATTTCAAGTATCTCATCAATTCTTACTAATCAATGGGTATCAAAAATTGATTTAAAGTTAAAGGAAAAACTTTTATTACCTACTTTTTTGCAAGATGTAGGGATGTTTATCCTTTCTAATTTAGCAAATGAACAAGGTAAAACAGAGCAATTTTATACTGAGATTAAATCGGGCAAAGATATGGCAGAAGTAGAGATGACATTCTTTGGAACAACAACATCTTTTGTTACAGCAGATATCTTTAGACACTGGAACTTAAGTGACAAACTAATCAATATGATTGAGTTTGTTGATGATTTAGATAATTGTCCAGATGAATATAAATATGAAGTACAAATATTGAATGTCATAAAAACAGCTTGTAACATTTCAGACCCATTAAATGAAAAGAGTATTGCTAAAGCTATAGAAAAAGCTAATTTTTTTAATCTTGATACATATTTATTGAATAAATCTATTGAAAAAATACAAGATAGAATGTTAGATAAATAATATTTTATTAAATTGATTACAAAATAGCAAATTGGTATTTATTAAATAGATATATGCTAACTGTTTGTATGATAATAACTACTGCAAATTTTATTAAAAATGATGGTTTTTTTATTTTATGTCTAAAAAGCAGCATTGAAATTGTTGCACCTATAGTTCCTCCAAAGAGTGACATAAGAAGTAAGTTGATTTCTGGTACTCTTGATATGTTTTTATTAGCACTAATTGCTTGGACTTTGTCATAAGTAAAAAGTATAAATGTAGTAATATTTACAACTATAAGGTATATTTCAAAGAATGTTAAAAAAAAGTTTATATAAATCATATTTAAATCACTTTCTCTATTTCAGTATATGTAGTTTTGTCTTTAAGTGTTTTTGTTAAATTTTTCATAATATGATAATAACATATAAAAATTTAATAGTTTAAAAAGATGGCAATTTGCCATCTTTTATTTTTAACACGATGGTACATTTCCTGAATCATTTGCATATTCATAGAAAAAATCATAGTAGTGAGGTATAAACTTATCTTTTAAACTCTTATCAGAGACATTTGGACATATTTTTTTTACCTCATCTTTTAACTTTCCATCATTTTGAATCTTTTCCCATTCATCTTGAGAATGTTTTGAAGCCATCTTTGCACCAGTCATGTCACAAGCTTTTTTTAGTTTTTTACTATAAAGCTTCTGACCTTTTGTAACATCAGCTGATGCAACACTTAAAGATAAACTAGTAGCCACAGCTGATATAAATGCTAATTTTAATAACTTATTCATAATAGATCCTTTTATTTTGTTGTTGCAATAAACTTTGCAATAGATTCAATTTGTTCATCGTTTAAAGATGCTACTTGACCTTTCATAACACCTTTCATAACACCACCATAAGTTCCATCTTTATAACCTTTTAGTGCTGTAACAGTTTTAGACTCTTCCCAACCTTTTATAACTTGTGATTTACCTAACGCTGCTTTTTCTCCGTTTGCACCATGACAACCTGCACATTTTTTATATAGTGCTGCTCCATCTGCTGCTGCTAATGTTGTAGTTGCTAATACTGCTAAACCTAATACTATTTTTGTGATCTTTTTCATCTTTTTCTCCTTGATTTTTATTACAAGGGAAGTATATAAGTAAATTGTGTAACCATTGTGGAATATATTTTTTATTAATATACTTTTATCTAAAACTTTACCAAGTGATTGAAACTTTTGTACCTTTATTTAGTATTGATTCTATATTTATTCTTAGATTATACTCTGTACATATCATTTTAACAATATTTAGTCCAATACCAAATCCACCTACACTTTTATCAAATCTTGCATATCTATCAAACATCAAATCTATATTCTCTTGTTTGATTCCTCTACCTGTATCTTCTATACTAATTATATTTGTATCTAATATTATATTGATATTACCACTTACTTTATTATATTTAATTGCATTTGATAAGATGTTATCAATTAGTTTTGATACTTTCTTTTTATCAATAGTAAGTGTTATATTATCTTTTAGGTTCGTTTTTATATCTATTTTTTTTATTGTGGCAAGAGTTGAGAAGTATTCAACTCTTTGTTCTATTATCTCTTTTAAATTTAACTCTTCATTTGTAGAGAGTTGTTTTTGATTTAAGATTAGATATGTTAAGTCATCATATATATTAGATATAGTTTTAGCCCCTATATCTATTCTATTTATTGTTTTTAATAGATATTTATCCTCTATTTTATCTCTGTCTATTAGTTCAATATTTGTCATAATAGTACTAACAGGGGTATTTAGTTCATGTGTAGTATCTTTTATAAAAGTATCAAGTAGGTGTAGTGCATCTCTCATAGGTTTTAAAAATAAGTTTAGCAAGAAGTACCCAACTATTAACATAAATATAAAAAATATTGTTCCATATATACTAATAGTTTTTATTGTTTCTTTTAGCCATACTTTGTCATCGATTAGTTGTACAATTACATATTGGGTATTTAAATAATACCCTTGAGGGTCTTTTATATATCTAATTATTTTTTCTTTTGTATATGATATTTGATCAAGTTGTGCTTTTGGATAATCTAGAGTTGAGTATATTAAATCATAGTTTTCATCATACAAAGATGTTTTAAATTTATCACTTACTGGATAACTTTCTATTTTATTACTATGTAGCTCTTGTAGTTGAACTATAAACTCATTCGCATATTGATTTAACAATATTATTTTTTGTTGAGTTACTAACTCTTTTTGAAGTGTATAGTATAAAGATACAGTAAGTCCTAAAGTTAGAATAGTAAAAAAGATATATAAAGATAAAAATCTATATAGAGTCTTTTTTTCACTTTTTGGTAAATTTATATCCAAGTTTTTTAATACTGACAATTTTCTCTTTCCCCAAATATTTTCTTAAGTTTTTTATATAAGTTCTTAATGCACTTTCGCTTATTTGTTCATCATATTCCCATAATGTTGAGTATATAGTCTCATGTGATAAAATCTGCTCAACATTTTGTAAAAATAGTTTTAAAAGTTTTGCATCTTTGTTATTTAACTGTATATCTTCACCATCTATACATAATAGGTCATTATTACTATCATAAAATATATTTGTATCGATTTGTATTTTACTATTATTTTGATGAAAGAATTCCCTTTTTAAAATAGTTTCAACTCTAAGCTTTAACTCTTTTAGTGCAAATGGTTTTCTAATATAATCATCACAACCACTTTCAAAGCCATTTTCTAAATCAACCATAGAGTTTAAAGATGTAATAAAAACCGCTGGCGTCGTTATATCTTGCTCTCTTACACTTTTTAGTATCTCAAATCCATTTATATCAGGAACATTTACATCTAATAGTAACAAATCAAAACTATTTTCATATATGGTATCCATAGCACTATTTCCATCATATACACTTATAACATCATAATTTAAATTCTCAAGATAATCAACTATAGTTTCATTTAAAGCCATATCATCTTCTAATAACAATATCTTTTTATTCATAAAGTATTGTAGCATAAAGTAATATATAATCAATCCACAATCAATTCACAATTTCTTATTAAAATTCTAAATAAATAGGAAATTTAATAAGATGAAGGATTACAAAATGAGAGTTAAAAATATAAAATTATTAATAGTTGGTATAGTTTGCTTAAGTATAAATAGCTTAAGTGCAGAATCAATTCAGAACTATGAGTATGTTGATGTAATAAAATCAAAACCTATTTATAAAAATTCAAATGTAAGAGTACCATATGAAGAGGTTGTATCAAAGCCATATACAGTAAAAGTACCTTGTGGAGATAGTTATGTTCAAGAGGATAGAAACTCTTTGGGGATAGATACTATTATTGGTGCTGGTTTAGGAATTGCTGTTGGTAATCAAATTGGAAAAGGTCATGGAAGAGATGCTGCAAGAGTTATAGGTGGATTACTTGGAGCAAATATTGCAAATGGAACTAGAGGTAATAGATACCAAACCAATAAAAACTATAAGAATAACTACCTCTATTTCTTATTAAAATGATATGAATTATAA
>CBFDEF010000032.1:0-19841 GCA_965603755.1 uncultured Arcobacteraceae bacterium | reverse complement strand
TTTAAGACATCTAAAATTAACGGTTCATCATCTACTAATAATATATTTATCATTTATACTCTCCTATAGTTTTATATATCTAGCTTTAACTTATAAGTACTACACCCTATCTTGAAATTATGCCGACATTTTACTTGAAATTTCTTTGAAAAATAGTTCCAAAAGTATATTAATAATATAATATAAAAAATAAAAGAGATTAATATGACAGAAACACTTTTTGTGTATGGTACATTAATGCCAAATTGTCCAAATGGACATGTGCTAGAAAATATTGTTGGTAAATTTATACCTGCAACTGTAAGAGGATATTTAAAAGATGCTGGATGGAGTGCTAGCATGGGATATCCTGGTATCCATTTAGATTCTAATGGAGATACTATTCATGGTTTTTTATTTAGCTCTTCAAACCTTATAAATCATTGGGATTCACTTGATGAGTTTGAGGGTGAAGAGTTTCAAAGAGAGCCTATAACAGTAGAAAGATATGATGAGTTTGAAGTAGATACTTATATCTATGTATTAAAAGCATGTGATGATATAATTGATTATTAATAAGGTTAAATTCAATGGATACTATAAAAACAATAAAACAAAGAAGAAGTATCAGAAACTTCAATGACAAAAGAATAGAAGATAAAGATATAAAAACTATTTTAGAGTGTGCTATGCTAGCACCAACTGCTAGAAATCAACAAGGTTTTAGATTTATAGTAGTGGATGATAAAAATATCTTAAATGATATATCTTCAAATATAGAATACGGAAAGATGTGTAAAGATGCAAGTCATGCTATTGTTGTATGTTATGAAATAAATGATGAATCAAGTGGACTTTACTGGGTACAAGATGCAAGTGCATCAACTCAAAATATACTTCTAAGTGCTACAGATTTAGGCATTGGTTCTGTTTGGGTAGCTATTCACCCAAGAGAGAAAAAAATAAATTTCATAACAAACTATTTTAAACTTCCAAAAAATATAAAACCACTTTGTATCGTAGCCCTTGGATATAAAGATAATTTTTTAAAAGAGTTAAATAGATATGATAAGTCTAAAGTATGGTATAACACTATAAAATAACATATAAATGAATTAGATGTAATATCCCCATTTATTTAGCTATAATCACATCAAAGGATTATAATGAAAAAAAGATTTGCATTAACAAATACAAAAAAAACACCAGAAAGAGTACTTGATGGTATAAAAAATGATATACGAAAATATATTAAAAGAGAGAAAAGAAAACCTTTACCTGAAGATACTAACTTTTGGAAAATAGATTGTAAATTTGCAAAAAATGATGATGAACTTTTAGAAATTAAGTTTGAAGATATAATAAAAAATATCAATATGGCATCTGAAGAAAAATGTGAAAGTTTTATGATAGAAATAGTAGCAACCGCAGTGATGAAAGAACCAAAAAAGATTAAAGAGACTCAAGAAGTTGAGATTCAAGAAGAGACTAATGAAGAAGAAATTGAAGAGATAGATAGTGCAAACTTATCTCCAAACGAATAACTTACTCTCATAATAGTTTTAAAAGTGGAAAGGTATTAACTTTCCACTTAAATGTGGAGATGGTATATACTACCATCATACTTTTATCTCATTTTTTTAACCTACTAACATATTTATTCCAACTAGCATTGATACAACTCCAGCTGTTAAAAATACTTTTTTTATATTTTTTTGTGATTTTAAAAGATTTTCATTTATATAATTTATCACATAACCAAAACCTACAAATACAACCATTACACCAAAAGCAAAAATAAATACTAAAGTAAAATCTACACTTTGTGATTCTATTACACCCAAAGTTATAAGCATACCCCGAACTCCACCTATACCCATTAACGCACCAATAGTAAATGCACTTGTAGTATCTTTTGCATTTTCATGATTATGATTTTTATTAAAACTTATATGGATATGTTCTGCTCCATTATGAGTATGCTTATGTAAAAATATTTTATTTGTAACTGCCATATAAAAAAGATATATCCCCATAGCTAGAATAACACCAGAACTAATAACATCACCATATCCTAATATCTGATCAGATATAGTTGTTGTTTCAAGAATCTTTGCAAATATAAAAAGCATAACCCCATGCCCAATTGCAAATAGAGATGTGATTAAAAAAGTTTTCTTTTTTGATTTACCTATTGAGAAGTCGGCAATAGCAGTCAGATGATCTGGTCCAAAAGCATGTAATACACCATACCAAAATATTAAAAGTAGCCCTAGTTCCATTATTATTTTCCTAAATTAAATTATTTTTACTTATAAGTTCTATATAAAAATCCAAAATAATTATCCAATTATAATTTTTTTATTTGAAGTATAGCTAAAACTGTTGAAATTATTTTTATGACTATAATTAAACCTACAAGTAAGGAAAATTTAAATAAAATAAGTCAATAAATATTAATTAGGATAAAATATGAATAAGAGAACAGTACTAATAGTAGATGATGACAGAGTAGTATTAGAAATATTGGAAGCTAAATTAAATCAATCAATTCAAAATTTAACAATCCTAAAAGCACTAACTTATAAAGATGGTGTAAAACATATATTAAATAAAGAAATAGTAATAGATGCAGCTGTACTAGACTTGAACCTGCCAGATGTTGAAACTGGCGCTATTGTTGATTTTGCAATGAAAAAAAATATTCCTACTATAGTTCTTACTGGAACAATGGATGAAACATTAAAAAAAGCACTTGTACAAAATGATATTTTAGATTATATAATCAAAGGTGGTAAAAGAGGGATCGACCACGCTATTGTTAGTGTAGATAGAATTTTAAAAAATAAAGATATAAATATACTTCTTGTTGATGATTCTGCTGTTCAACTTAAGATTGCCCAAAATATACTAGAAAAAATGAAGTTTAATGTTACAACTGCAGTAGATGGTTTAGAAGCATATGGTATATTACAAAATAGTGATATTAAGTTCTCACTTGTTTTAACAGATTTCAACATGCCTAAGATGGATGGTATGGATTTAACTTTAAAAATTAGAGAAGAATACGGTAAAGATGAACTCGGAGTAATTGTAATAAGTGCAAATGATACACCAGAAATATCATCTCAGTTCATTAGTGTTGGTGCCAATGATTTTGTAAATAAACCATATACAGAAATTGAAGTTATGACTAGAATTAATTCAAACTTAGAATTATTAGAATTATTTCAAAAAACAAAAGATATGGCAAATAAAGACTTTATGACAGGTGCTTACAATAGAAGATTTTTCTTTGATAGTGGTCAATCTATTTATGGTAAAGCAAAAAGAGAAAAAAAAGATATATGTGTAGCTATGTTTGATATTGATAAGTTTAAAAATATAAATGATACTTATGGTCATGATGTAGGTGATGTAGCAATTTGCGAAGTTGCAAATATTTTAAATGAAAATTTAAGAGATAGTGATTTAATGGCTAGATTTGGTGGTGAAGAGTTTTGTGTTTTACTTGAAAATATATCTCTAGAAGAGGTTGAGAGATTATTTGAAAAAATAAGAGCTGTATTTGAAAATAATATTATAAAAATAAATGGTTTAGAGATAAAATTCACAACATCTATTGGAATTTGCTATGGTATGGAAGATGACTTAGAAGAAATGATAAAAAAATCAGATGATGGTTTATATTATTGTAAAAACAATGGACGAAATCAAATTGCAATAAATAAAGGATAAACATGAGTTACAGTATAGATTTACAAAAAATAGCAGATGAGTTGGATTTTGATTTAGAAGATATTGAGATGTTAATAGAGGTTTTTTTAGAAAGTGCAGAAGAATCTTTAGTATTATTAAAAACAGCAATACAGAATAATGATTTGGAAGAGATATTTAAATCATCACATGCTATTAAAGGTAGTAGTGCTAACTTAATTTTAACAGATATATCAAATATTGCCAAAGAGATTGAAAAAGAAGCTAGAGATGGTAACAATATAAACTATATTGAAAAATATGAAACTTTAAATAATATGATTTCTAACATTCGACAGTAAATTAAAATAAAATGTATAACAATATAGTACCAAAAGTATTAATAGTAGATGATTTAAAAGATAATAGGCTTATGGTTAAATTATCTTTAAAAAAATCTGGTGAATATCAGTTTTTTGAAGCAGTTAATGGAAAAGATGGTCTTGATATAGCATTAAAAGAGTTACCACATATTATACTTATGGATGCAATAATGCCAGTGATGGATGGCTTTGAAGCGATTAGATTACTAAGAAATAATCAAGCAACAAAAAACATACCAATATTAATGGTTAGTGCATTAGATAATAAAAATGAAAAAGTAAAAGCTTTACAGTCAGGAATCAGTGATTTTATATCTAAACCTTTTAACACAATTGAACTCTCAATTAGAGTTAATTCCCTTTTACATTTATATATTCAATTCTTAAGTAATAAAAAAGAGTTAGAAGATATAAATACACATTTAGAAGAGAAAGTAAAAGAGAAACTTGATAGAAGACTTGAAGAGGTAAAATTAGCTTCCATTGGTGAGATGACAGCAGGTATTACACATGAACTAAATACACCTGTATCTTATATGAAAGCAAATCTTGAAATACTTGGTTATGATATTGATGATATTGAAGGTAATGAAGAGTTAAAAAAGTCTATGATTGATACAAAAAACACTCTGATAACTGGAATACAAAGACTTAGAGGAATCATTGATACTACAAGAGAGATATCAAAAAAAGGTAAAAATAAAATTCAAAAAGAAAATATATATTCAACTTTAATATACTCTGTAAGGATGATTTTTAATCGTGCAAAACATCTAATGCCTATTTATATAAATAATACTCTGTTTAATCTTGATATAAATGAAAACTTTGAAGTTTTTGAAGCAGAAATCATAAAAGAAAAGATAGAACAGATTTGGATAATAATTTTAAATAATGCTTGTGATGAATTTGAAAAAAGTAAACTTGACTATGATAATAGACGAATAGATATTTCTATTTCAAAAAAAAATCAAAAAACAATTATAAAATTTAAAGATAATGCAGGAGACGGAATACCTAATTCTATATTAAATAAAATTTTTGAACCGTTTTCTAGTACTAAAACAGACCAAGGTATGGGTGTTGGATTAAATATTGCTAAGCAAATAGTTGAACAACATAAAGGTACAATAAAAGCTTTCAATGAAAATGGTTGTGCTGTATTTGAAGTTAAAATTTAATATAATAATCGATGTAGATATTGTAAACCCAGTTGATATAGAAAAGTTAATCTAGATTTTAAATAAACTTATAGGAAAAAGTAAAATATGATTGGAAATATAAAAATATTATATGCCGAAGATGAAAAATCAATAGTTCAATTTGTAAAAATATTATTTAAAAAAAACAATATTACTAATGTAACTTATGCTCTAAATGGTGAAGAAGCATTAGAATTATATAAAAAAGATAATTTTGATTTAGTTATTACAGATATGATTATGCCTATTATGAATGGATTTGAATTAATAGAAAATATTAAAAAGATAAATCCAAAACAAGTATTTATGATGGTAACAGGTCTTGAAAATAAAGAAGATTTAATAAAAGCTATCAAACTTAGAGTTAATTTCTTTGTGGATAAGCCAATAAAACCAAAAGAATTTAGTTCTAGTTTACAAGAGTGTATCTATGTAGTAAATCAAAAAAAAGAGTTAGAATTATCAAATTTACTTTTATCTCAATATAAAGAGACTATAGATTCAAGTACTATACTTTCAAAAGCAAATATAGATGGTAAAATAACTTATGTAAATGATCAGTTTTGTAAGATTTCTGGATATTCAAAAGATGAACTTATAGGAAAATCACATAATATTCTAAGAGACCCTGATGTGTCGCCAAGTGTATTTAAAGATATGTGGGATACAATAACTTCAAAAAAACAATGGCAAGGTATAGTAAGAAACAGAGCAAAAGATGGTTCCTCATATGTCGTTAATGCAATTGTTAGACCATTACTTGATACTAATGGTAATATTATAGAATATATGGCAATAAGACATGATATTACAGAATTAGAACTATATAAAGATGATTTACAAAAACAATTAAATATAGCAACACAAGAGATTGTAGATACACAAAAAGAGGTTGTATTTACTATGGGGGCTATTGGCGAAACTAGAAGTAAAGAGACAGGTTTCCATGTAAAAAGAGTTGCTGAGTATTCTTATATATTAGCCAGATTAGCTGGAATTAACGATACAGAAGCTGAACTTTTAAAATTAGCAAGTCCTATGCATGATATAGGTAAAGTTGGAATAGCAGATAATATTTTAAATAAACCTGGAAAATTAACTTTTGAAGAGTTTGAGATAATGAAAACACATTCAACTTTAGGTTACGAGATGTTAAAAGGATCAAATAGAGATATACTAAAAACATCAGCAATAGTAGCATATCAACATCATGAAAGATGGGATGGAAAAGGTTATCCTAGAGGATTAAAAGGGGAAGAGATACATATCTATGGTCGTATCACAGCTATTTGTGATGTATTTGATGCTTTAGGAAGCGATAGATGTTATAAAAAAGCTTGGGAGTTAGATAAAATACTTGATCTTTTTAGAGATGGTGGAGGTACTCAATTTGATCCAAATTTAATTGACCTATTTCTAAATAATTTAGATAAGTTTTTAGAAATAAGAGATAGTTATATAGATTAATTAAAAATAAAAAGCCCTATCCAAAGGGCTTTAATTAAATTTTAGTTTATAAAAATTTTAGTTTTATACATTAAACCTAAAATGCATTACATCACCATCTTGTACAATATAATCTTTACCTTCAAGTTTTAGTTTTCCAGCTTCTTTAGCTTTAGCCTCTCCACCTAAAGATACAAAATCTTCATATGCTATAACTTCAGCTTTTATAAAACCTTTTTCAAAGTCATTATGGATAACAGCTGCTGCTTTTGGTGCACTACAACCTTTTGGAATTGTCCAAGCACGCACCTCTACTTTTCCAGCTGTAAAGTAACTTTGAAGTCCAAGTTTATCAAATGCTTTATGGATAATTTTTTCTAGTCCAGATTCTTCAACACCTAGATCATTTAACATCTCTAAAGCTTCGTCATCATCCATACCAACAAGCTCTTCCTCAATCTTTGCACAAAGCATAATTAAATCAGCACCTACTGAATCAGCATGAGCTTTAAGTTTTTCAACATACTCATTTCCATCAACTAAACTATCTTCATCTACATTTGCACCATAAATAATATCTTTGTTAGATAAAAATCTAAGCTCTTTATCTAACTCTTCAAAATCTTCATTATCTTTATCTTCAAAAGTATTTACAGGATGTAAAGCATCTAAATGATCAGCTATAGATTTAGCAATCTCTAGTTTAGCTGCTGCTTTTTTATCAAACTTCGCCTCTTTTTTTAATCTATCAATCTTCTTATCAAGTTGAGTTATATCAGCATAGATAAGTTCAGTTTCAATAATCTCTACATCTCTTATAGGGTCAATTCCACCCTCAACATGTACAATATTTGGATCTTCAAAACATCTAACCATATGTAAGATAACTTCAACTTCTCTAATATTTGATAAAAATTGATTTCCAAGACCTTCACCTTTTGAAGCACCTTTAACTAAACCAGCAATATCAACAAAATCAATTGTTGAATGTTGAATTTTTTCTGGGTCTACTATTTTAGCTAACTCATCAAGTCTTTTATCAGGCACTGGAACAATAGCTTTATTTGGTTCTATTGTACAAAACGGATAGTTTTGAGCCTCTGCATTTTGTGCTTTTGTTAAAGCATTAAAAGTTGTTGATTTACCTATATTTGGAAGTCCTACGATACCTACGCCTAGTCCCATTTATATTCCTTTTTTATATTGTTTATTATTATATATTCGCGATTATACAAGAAATATTGTTAAGAATTAATCAAATGATTCAATAATTATTTAAAGTAATTATCTGATATAATTTATTACTAAATAAAAGGGCAATAGATGAAACAGTTATATATAATTAGACATGCTAAATCTAGTTGGAAAAATCTTTCTTTAGACGATTTTAATAGAGGTCTAAATAAAAGAGGTAAAAAAGATGCCCCTTTTATGGGTTTAAAATTAAAAGAAGAGAATATAGTTCCTGATATTATTATATCAAGTCCAGCAGTAAGGGCAAAAACTACTGCAAAAATAATTGCTTATAAAATTGGATACACACAACCAATACTATTTGATAAAAGTATATATGAATCAACTACAACTACTCTTCATAAAATAATAAAATCTATTGATAACAAAAATAATATTGTTTTTTTATTTGGTCACAACCCAACTTTAAATATGTTTGTAGAGGATTATATTGAGTTCTATGATAATATTCCAACTTGTGGTATAGTTAAAATTGAGTTTGACTGTAATAGTTGGGAAGATATTAACTCATCAAATGCCAAGTTTATCTCATTTGATTATCCTAAACAATACAAAAAGTAATTAAAAACTCCATTTTAGCTCAAAACTGAAAAATTTAGAAACCTTTTTTGAGCCATACTCACTTATATCTTTACCTTTATTGTTTCCTATAAATAGATCTGTATCGATATTATTATTAAATTTGTATGTAAACCCAATACTGTTTTGATATGATTTATCATTTATATTTAAACTATTTTTATAATAAATAGTAGAATATAAAATATCAAACGGCTCTTTTTGTGATAATTTATTTAAAAAGTATCTATTATCCCAAAATGGTTCTATTTGATTTAATGTTTCATTTTGATAAAAATATTCACTTGTTATTGTTAAATCTGAAACTGTTAAATATTTTATACCTAATAGATATGAATATAAGCCATTAGTATCTTGTACTGCCTCACCATGTAACTCAAAGTTTGTTTCAATATTTGTAGAAAAATCAATTCCTATTTTATTAGCCATCTTATTGCTATATAAATATGCAATATCAATATCAGTATCAAAATATAAAAAGTAACTTTTTAGTGCAATATTCTTAGAGGAACTATTATAAAAATCATTATTTTGATTTGTTGTAGTTGGCAGGTATATTAAATCAAATGTTAGATTTTTTATATTTGAATCTGTATAAACTTTATTGTATTTATATCCTAATAACTCATATCCCTCTTTTGTAAGTTCAGGATTGTTTGGGTCTTTTTTTCTATCTATAAAAGCTATAGGATTAAAAAAATAGCCTTTACCCCACTTTGATGATACTTTACCAATATTTACAAAATGGTTTTTACTATAACTGTAATTTAAATACAGTTGATTTACTGTAGAAGATTTATTCTCTATATCATCTATATCTTCATAATTAGCCATAAATTCACTATTTATTGTTAATTTATCATTATAGTATTTAAAATCAACCATTGTTTCACCAATATAACTATCAATATTGGATTGATTTTTTATATCTAAATACTTGTATTGTGATTTTAAATAACCACTATATTGATAATTTTTTACCTCTATAGTATCTAATTCGTCCATATTAAATGAATAATCATCAGCAACTAATATTAAAGGTAAAAATAAATAAAATGGTAAAACTTTAAAACTTTTTATCATATTTTTATCTTCTTAAATCTTCAGCTTTCCCCAAATTGTCTAAAGTAAATGCTTCATTACTAAACTCTTTAGGAGATATTTTTCCATAAACCATAATAGATTTATACCCTTTATATAAGGGCGATTGGGTTTCTATAATAGCAGGTCTAATAATACCATTTCCAAAATCTTTTAAATCTTTATAATGTAAAGTTTTTATCAACATATTTGTAGAGCTATAACAATCTATTTTAGTAGGAGTTAGAGACTTTTTATCTATAATCATTATCAATCTATCATATGCAACATTTTCATTTTTTGCTTTTACATTAAGTATATAAAAGTCACCTTCATCTTTTTGCGATGTAATATCATACTCTGTTGAGAAGTCAAGCCTCATTATATCACTATTATTAAAAACTCCACCAACAACACTTTGCATAGATGTTACCCGAATTGCACGCCCTACTTCAGGAAGATATAACCACATATTATCTCCAAGTCTTAATGTAGCTCTCCCTTTTTCTGATTCTGGTTTTAAAAAAAGTGCAACCATTTTATCACTATCTTTTTTTGCTTGATACATTAAAAACTCTTTTTTAGTCCCATCTGGTTCTATATTTATAAGTTTTTTATAACTTTGTGAACTTCCTGGACTTAGTTTTTTATCAACTTGTACTAATAAATTATCAGCAATTAATGAACCAGCAATAATTAAACTAAATAATACTTTGTTCATTACTTATTACCTCTTCCAGTTCCTTTTCCTGAACCTCTTCGTTCTTTATTTTGTTGCATATTTTGATAAAGATTTCTAAATTCATCTCTATTTATATTGCCATCTTTATTTTCATCATACTTTTGAAACATTTGAAAACCTCTGTTTCCATCTCGACCTTGATTTTTTATTTGTGCCATCTCTTTTTGTCTTATAGTATGAAAAGTATCATACTCTTTAAAAGTAACCTTCCCATCACTATTTTTATCAACACCATCAAAGTGTGGAGCAGTTGAAACACCTTTTAAGGCTCTTCCCTCTTTCATCTTTTTTTCCATCTTTGCTGCTTGATCATTATAAAACTCTTCAGATGTTAAAATACCATCATTATTTCTATCTGCACTATTAAACTTTTGATGGGCAGTAGGCATCGCAAACGCTACACTACTTAATAAACTCACAACTACTAGACTCTTTGTTAAATTTTTCATAATTATTCCTTGCATATATTGTTTTATTATTAAAAGTTTAAACAAAAATTGTTAATGTAGTATTAACAAATTAAGATAAAGGAATTGTTATATCAAATACAGCGCCTTTTTGTGATATTCCAGATATTGTTTTACTTTTATTGTATACTTTTACTTCACCAACTAGATGTTGTGTGATTATCTTATGAGTCATATATAGCCCAATACCTGTTCCTATAGATTGGTGTTTTGTTGTAAAGTATGGTTCAAATATCTTTTCTATTATATCATCCTTTATACCACCTGCCATATCACTAATAGTAATACTAAGATTATTGTCTATTTTTTTAGAATTTATTTCTATGGTTCTTAACTCTTTTGGTAAATTATTTTGAATAATTGCATCTTTTGAGTTATTTATGATATTTAATATAGCTTGTATTAAAATATTTTCATTTCCAACTATTTCTATATCTTCTATATTAGAACTAAATATTATCATCTCATTTTTAAATGTTTCATCTAAGAGAGTTGTTATTTTTTCTATACTATTTTTTAAGTTATAACTTTGTGTTATAACTTTTTCGTTATCAAAAAAATCTCTAAAATCATCAATAACTTTTGATAAATAGTTTGATTGTTTTAATATTCTATCTGCATAGTTAATAAGCTGATCATTGTCCATATCTATGCCAAATTCAATATTAAATTTCATACTACTAGCAGTTGTTGTTATAACACTAAGTGGTTGTCTCCACTGATGTGCTATATTTCCAAGCATCTCACCAATTGAAGCTATTTTATTTTGAGTTATCAGCATCTGTTTTTGATGTTCATAATCTTTCTTCTCTTCAACTTGTGTTGCAACATCATTTAGTGTATCAAATAACTTATTTATATCTTTGATTGGTTTATGTATATATTTATCAATACCTATATCTATACTTTTTGTAAATAGTTCTATATCATTAAATGCCGTAAGTAAAACTATAGGTATATCTTTATTTAAAATTTTTATAGCTTCTGACATCTCTAAACCATCCATAATTGGCATATTTACATCTGTAAGAATAATATCAGGAGAGTATTTATGGAAAAACTCTAAACCCTCTTTACCATTTTTTGCAATATAAAGCTCTTGAACTTCATCCTCTAAGATATCATTCATCTGTTCTATTATAATATCTTCATCTTCTACATAAAGTAGTTTTATTTTACTTAGTGACACTCTTTTTCTCCACAATTAACTGTATCTAATAAGATAGTTGTTTTTACACCATCTTTATAGTTTTGCATAGAAATAGTTCCATGCATATTTTTTTCTATAATTAGTTTTGACATATATAGACCTATACCTGTACCATTTGTTTTCTCTTTTGTTGTAAAGTATGGTTCAAAAACTTTTAGTAAAGTTTCCTCTTTAATAACTCCTCCATTATTATATATATTTATAATCACTTTTTTGCCACAATCTACATCTATAGTTACTTTTCCATTTTCTATATTGTTTAAAACAATTGCATCTTTAGAATTATTTAATATATTTAATATCACTTGCGAAAATTCATTTTTATATCCATTAACTTTGCAGTTACAGTTACTATTTATCTCTATAGTTATATTATGCTTTTTAAAACTATCTGATACAAAATTTTTTGATTTTTCTATCATATCTAATGGATTAAAAAGTTCTTTATCCTTATTTGGACTAAAAAAGTTTCTAAAATCATCTATAGTATTACTCATATACTCTATAAGTTCTTGTGTTTTTTGATTGTTTTTATCTAATTTTTCTTTATTTAGAGTACCTTTATTAAAAAAGTAAGCAACTTTTTGATTATTTAGAGATAGTGCATTAAGAGGCTGTCTCCATTGGTGTGCAATATTTCCTATCATCTCACCCATAGCTGCCATTTTTGATTGTTGTATCATCATTCGCTCATTTTCATAAGCTTCATTCTGTAGTTTTATTTTTTCACTATTATCCCTAATTGAAGCATGTATTATCTCTTGCTCATCAATAATAATTTTAGTTAATGTTACTTCAGCTTCAAATACTTCACCAGTTTCTCTTTTTTGTTGCCAATTAAATCTGGCATAACCATCTTTTATAGTTTTATTTAAATAGTATTTAGCCTCACTTATTGAGTCCTTTCCATTTGTTTGAAACTTGGCAGATATATTAGCTGGATTTGCACCTATGATTGTATTTTTATTTGATATTTTAAACATCTTTATCGCACTTAAGTTACAATCATAAAATAGTCCATCTTTAATTAAAAATATTGCATTTACAGAGTTGTCATACAATGATTTAAAAGTTTTTTTCTGATGTATTAGTTTATCGTTCTGTTTTTTCATCCTTTTTGCTAAATTATTAATTAAAATATAAAGCAAAACTCCTGCAATAATCAATACAATAATAGAAATTATTATGGCATGTTCTAACTTTTTTTGGATCTCTTTTTCTATTATTTTATGTTTTAATGTTATCTCTTTTTCTAAATCATCAAAATAAAAACCTGAACCAATTATCCAGTTAAAAGGTGTATAAACTGTAAAGTATGTCAACTTTTCACCATTATCATCACTATTTGGTTTTTTAAACCAATATTGTTGATATGATTCCCCATAACTTTTTAAATCTTTTAGATATTTTTTTCGATAATAGTTTCCTTTTATATCTTTAATATTATCAGATATTTTTTTACCTAATATCTTTGTCTTATTTGGCATCACTAATATTGTGGCAAACTCTTCTCCTCCATTTATATTATGCACTTTAGATACGAAAATATATCTATCTAAATCTTTTTGTATATTGTTTAGTTTTTTAGCTATTTTTTTCTCTATCTCATTCTGAACATCATCTATATAGTACCCTGTACCTATTATCCAATTAAATGGTTCAAATTTTGTAAAATAAACCATTTTTTTATATTCTTTTGTTGGATTACTTGGTTTTGCAAAATATAACTCTTGGTATGAGCTTTTTTTATTTTTTAGTATTTCTACTTTTGATTTAAAGGTATATATCCCTTTCTTATCTTTTTTATCTTCTAAAAGTTTATTTTGTAAATGTTTCACCTTGTGAACAAGAGCTTCCGATGTTTTAATATCGATTAAAAAGAGATAATTATTTTTGGCAGTTTTATTTTGACCTTTTATCAAATCTATAAATTGTTGTTTTATTATTTTTTCATCTATTTTATTTTTTCCATTTTGATATAAATGGTTCATAGATTTAACTAAGTTATCAACTTTACTTTTTATCTCTTTTTTCTTATTTTTATAATTCTGCTCTTTTGTATACTCAATATTAGTAATTGTTTCATGTACTTTATTATAAATAAGTTTCTTATTTTGTTCTGTAAATTCTTTTCTTGATTTCTCTATGGCATGATTTTTATCTTCTACAAGAGAGGCTATGTTGTATGTTGTCAATGTGATTACAGTTAACAATATTAAAACCAAAGGGATAGTTAAAAACTGTAAATAGTACTTCTTATCCAAATCATTTTCCTTATTATAATTTATTTATACAAATTATAACTTATAATAATGAAAAAAAAATGAACAATGTTAATTTAACAATAAAAAGATTAAATTATTTTAACACTTTAAAGCCTCTTCATACATAGCTAATGCAGTATTTTCAGTTTCAACAATTACATGTGATAGATTTAATTTAGATAATGATTCTTTCTCTTCAAACCTATTAACTTTTACAATCGTTTTTGTATTATGCGTTAATTCATTTACCACTTCACAAATATGGTTAAGTTTTTTACTGTTTCCTATTGATATTATTACAGATGAGGCATCTTTTATGTTTACAGACTCTAAAATATTTTTTTGAGAAGCATTACCAAAAATAACTGGCAAATTAGATTTTTGTCCAATTTTTACAATTTCAATATCTCCTTCAATAGCAACAAACTCCATACCATCTTTTTGAATAAGTTTTGATATATGTCTACCTAATCTTCCATAACCAATAAGTACTATGTGATTTTTTAAATTTTTGCTTTCAATTGGAGCAATTCCATAATTTTTTTCTCTAGATCTGATGAAAAAGTCTGTTATAGCTGTAATGTTTTTTAACACAAATGGTGTAATTATCATAGATATTACAACTATTACAATTAAAACTTGTCCAACAACAGGGTCTATTAATCCTTGAGCAAAAGAGAGTTCAAAAATAACTAATGCAAACTCACCTAATTGAAATATAGAAAGTGCTGTTTTTAATGATTCTCTTGAAGTTGATTTAAATCTAAATATAGAATAAATTATTGCTATTTTTATAATAATTAAAGAAGGAAGAAGAATAGAAATTATACCAATATTTTCAAATATTATTTTAAAATCTAGTTGCATACCAACTGTTATAAAAAATATCCCTAAAAGAAGGTCTCTAAATGGGATAAGATCAGCTTCAACTTGATGCTTATAGTGTGTCTCTGCAATCATCATACCAGCTATAAATGCTCCCAATGAGTAGGAAAATCCAAAAATATGAGCAATATAAGATGCTCCGATAACTGTAAGTAAAATAGAACTTATAAATATCTCATTTGATTTTGTTCTACTAACAGCATTAAAAAATGGCTCAAGTAGATATTTACCTGCAATAAATAAACCTAATAATAAAAGTATCGCTTTTCCAAGTGTAAGTAGCAGTAAATCTGATACAGAACCATCTTTAACTGAAAATATTGTTATCATTAGTAAAATTGGTATCACTGCTATATCTTGAAATAATAGTACACCTAATACTTTTCGTCCAAAAACTTTATTTATATCTCCATTTTCATTTAAAAGTTTTAAAACAATAGCAGTTGATGACAATGCCAAAGCAGAACCTATAATAACAGCAGATTTAACTTCTATATTAAAAATAAAATTTGCTAAAAATGCAAATATTGTTGCTGTTACAACTACTTGAAGGGCTCCATAGAAAAAAACTGCTTTTTTCATTCTCATTAAATGATTTACAGAAAACTCCAAACCTATTGTAAACATTAAAAATACAACACCAAACTCCGCTATCTCTTTTAGTTCATGGTTATGTACTGCATCATGAAGATCAAATCCATAGGCTATAATAGTCCCTGTTGCAATATAACCAATAATAGTTGGTATTCCAAACTGTTTTAATACTAAATTTAGTATTGTAGATATAAGTATTGTAAAAATAATAATTTCTAACATGTTTTTTCCTTTATAAATTATTTAAAGTAATGGTATAGACCATTTTTTATAATATGCAACAACCCTTAGTGTCACACCAAATAGCAAGATTATTGCCAAACTAAAGAAAGATATTAAGTTATAAGAGTCTAAAATATATAAAATCAATCCAACTAGTAAAGATACAGTACCATAAAATCCAGTTTTAAATATAAATGGAACTTTATTTATAATAACATCTCTTGCAATTCCCCCTCCAACAGCAGTAATAAATGATAATGCTAATACACCTGTCATATTAAAGTTATATTCTATTGCAATTAATGCCCCAGCAATACTAAAAGATACTAGACCTATAGAATCACTTAAAATAAATAAAGGTTTATTTTCAATAGAATCTTTTTTATGAAACTTAAATAAAATCATCAAAATCATAACAAATAAAATAATTATTGCTGGAGTATTATGCGAAAATGTATATGGTGTAATATCAACTGTAATATCTCTTATAATTCCTCCACCTAAGGCTGTTAAAAAAACAGATATTAAGATACCTAAAAGGTCAAGATTATTTCTAACTGCTGTAAAGAATCCACTTATTGAAAAAGCAATTATACCAATATATTCGGCTACTTCAAACATAGTTTAAAACCATTTACAATAGCTTCTTGTTCTAATATTTTTATCCTCGTTTCAAGAGTTTGTGCAGTTTCATTTTGATCTATTTTAAGAGTTTGTTGTAAAATTATTTTACCTTCATCATAATTTTCATTAACTTCATGAATAGTTACACCACTAATTTTATCTTTATTTTTAATAACTGCTTCATGAACAAATCTACCATACATTCCAGCTCCACCATACAAAGGGAGTAAAGATGGATGGGAGTTTATAACTTTAAAGTTATTAGTAATAAGTGTAGATATTTTTTTCATATATCCACTTAAAAAAATATATTTACATTTATATCTATTTAGAAGTTCAACAATTTTTTCATCTACATTTGAAAATAACTTATCATTTACTATATAATTTTCTATATGTAAATTTTTTGCTTTTTCAAGCACTTTAGCATTTGAATTATTAGATATTACTAACGGTATATCAATATCTAATATTTTATTTTTAGATGCTTGATATAGTGCCTCAAATCCACTGCCATTGTGTGATGACAATATTGCTACTTTTGTCATCTATTTTTTCTTGTTTCTTGTTTTTGATACACGTTGTTTATTTACTTTATATTTTGTATTTTGTAATTTTTCAATAATTTCACCTGATATTTTATGCATATTCAGAATAATACTTTTCTTATCTTTTTCCAAACCTTGACCATATATCTCAAACTTTTCTATTAATTTGTTATAATCTATATCATTTAAAAATGGATATAACACTATTGATTTTTCCTCTTCAACTATCCAATGACTAAGTGTACAAACAACAATTAACTCTGGTATCCACCAAATTTGATCAGTAGGAATATTTATTTCCACTTTTTTAGCCATAACATCATAATATGTTATTAATGGCTCCTCATATTTTGCTAAACTTCTAAGTTCAGGATATTTTTTTGCACTTTGAACTAAATTCATTAAATAATCTACATTTACAACACATTCTTGCAGTTTATCTTTTAGATTCCTTAGTGTATCATATATATAAATAGTATCATCATCTGTTCCAACGATTGGTTGCCAATCATTGGCATCAACTCTTTTAAAAAATCTTTCTAGTGCTGTTCTTGCAAATACAAGTAAAGCTTCTGTTTTTACATCTCTTAAAAGTCTAGGCTTTATCCTTTTTTTTGTACAATTATCTTGAATCACTTTTAATTCCATTTTTCATTAATTTTTTATTATAAGCTTTTAAAATCAATACAACACCAATTACACCCGCAATAAATGAAGCAAAAAAGATACCTAATTTAACAGCATCAATAACACCTTGATCTAAAAATGCAAGTTGTGTTATAAATATTGACATTGTAAATCCAATACCACCTAAGAAACCAACAGCTATAATCTCGTCCCAACCTAAGTCATCAGGTTTTTTTACTATTTTTAACTTTTGAGCTAAATATGTAAGTCCAACTATACCTAGAGGCTTACCTAAAATAAGTCCAAGAACTACACCAATAACAATCATTAAGTTTGCAGATACTGCAGAAAAGTCTAAAATCACACCAGCATTTGAAAATGCAAACAACGGCATAATAAAAAATGCAGAAAAACCATGAAGTTGATGCTCTAATTTTACTAAAGGATTTTGTACCTTATCATAGTTATATGCAATATCCTCAAGAGCATCTATTTGATGATGATTTAAAATAGGGATAGCATCTATGTTTTTTTCAAAAATATCAACAGATTCTTTTGTACTTTGAATAAAGTCTTTCTCATCAACTTTTGAACTTATTGGTATAGCAAAAGCTAAAAGTACACCTGCAATTGTTGCATGAATTCCAATTGAGTGTATAAAAATCCATAGCGCAATTCCTAAAATCAAGTATGGCATAAGCATAGTAACTCTTTTGGCATTTAGTATCCAAATAAGTGCATATACTAAACCTGCGTGTAAGAAATACTCCGCATGAATCTCACTAGTATATACTGTAGCCACAACAATAACAGCACCCAAATCATCTACAACAGCTAGAGCTACTAAAAATAATTTTAATGCAGGATTTACTTTTTTACCTAAAAGCATCAATATACCCAATGCAAATGCAATATCTGTAGCCATTGGGATTCCAAAACCTTTTGGATTATCCATATTAAATGATACATAAACTAAAGCGGGAATTAACATACCACCGATTGCTGCAACAATTGGAAAACTGGCTTTTTGAACTGATGATAGTTCACCAATTAAAAGTTCTCTTTTTATCTCTAAACCTACCATTAAGAAAAATAGTGCCATTAAACCATCATTTATCCAATGCATTAAATCCATGGAAATAGTATGACCACCAACTGTTACACCAAGTGCCATATGCCATAAATCAAAATAACTTTGACTCAATGCTGAGTTTGCAACCATAACAGCTGCTATTGTTGCTACGAAAAGTAAGACCCCACTAAATGATTCATCTTTTATAAACCGTTGGATTGTTTCTACATGTTGTGTCATTTTTAACCCTTTAACATTTTTACTATTTAATTTGACCTTAATGCTTCAACAGGATCTAGCCTTGATGCTTTAATCGCTGGACTTATTGATGCAATAAGTGATATAAATATAACAATAATACTTACACTTAAAACCTCTACTACACTAAGCGTTGGAGATAAAATCAAATCACTTTGTTTCCCGAAATTATAACTAATCTGTGCCATATCAAGACCAAATACTATGCACAAAGATACAAGACTTCCAACAATTGCTCCAAATATTCCCAACATTAACCCTTCTGTTAAAAATAATTTTATTATTGTTTTAGGTGGAGTTCCCATAGCAGCAATTGTACCTATCTCTTTTATTCTTTCATATACACTCATAATCATTACATTTAGTATAGAGATAAGAACTATAGATATAAGTATAACCTGTATAGATACATTCATAATATCAATCATTTTAATTACATTATAAAAAGGGCTTAGCTTAGTCCAAGGGTGTATCTCAAAAGCTGGTTTGCCCATTTTATTTTTTTGCATTGAAATTGGTTTTAAACTTTTCATTGCATCTTGTAACATAGATACATCTTTTAATCTAACCACAATCTCACTTATCTCAACACCTTTTATTCGTAAAACTTTTTTTGCATCAGATATATGAATATATCCATCTCTTCCACCTGGTCCACTTATTTGTTCAGATACACCAACAATTTTTAAATTTATTCCATTTACACTAC
>CBFDEF010000031.1:0-19995 GCA_965603755.1 uncultured Arcobacteraceae bacterium | reverse complement strand
TAAACATACAACTTGAAGAGGGAAAAAATAGGCATATCCGCCGTTTATTTGGAGCGTTAAAAGACCCAAAATTTGGCACTCCATTAAAAGTTTTAAGCTTAAACCGAATTAGTATTGGTAGTTTTAAACTCAACATCGAAATCGCTAAATGGCGTTTCCTTTCATTGGATGAAGAGAAACTGCTTATGAAGGGGTTGATATAATGACACAATATCTATTTAGGTATGTAAGGATTTTTTGTTTGGGTTTAACGTATTTAAATCAACAACAATAGTCAAGGAATATACTAATGCAACACTTAATAATAAAAAACTTACACTTTAAATATAAAAACTCTGCAATACCAGTTTTTGAAAATCTTAATTTAGAATTTGAACAAGGTTGGTGCTGTATAGTTGGATCAAATGGTTCAGGTAAAAGTACACTTTTAAAACTTATTTCAAAAGAGTTGAAATATGAAGAGGGAACTATAAAAGGTAATGATTTAACTCATTATTGTATGCAAAGTACCCAAGATATGCCTCAAAATCTTGAAGATTTCATGGCTACATATACTAGTAAAGCTTTTAGAATAAGAGATATGTTAAATATCAATGATGAATGGCTTTACCAGTGGGATACACTCTCTTTTGGGGAGCGAAAAAGAATGCAAATCGCAGTTGCAATTTTTGAAGAACCTGATGTTTTACTAGTAGACGAACCTACAAATCATCTAGATACAAAAAGTAAAAACATAGTGTTAAATGCACTTAAAAGCTTTAAAGGTATTGGGATATTAGTAAGCCATGATAGAGAACTTTTAGATAGTTTATCTACTGCAACTATTATTTTAAAAAATCAACATATCTTTTCATTTAAAACAACTTTCTCTAAAGCTATGGATGAGTACCTTACAAATATGGAGTTTTTAGAGAAAAGCCAAAGTAAACAATATAGTGAATTAAAAAAACTAAAGAAATCAATCCAAAGTCAACATGAAAAAGTAACTCAATCTAAAAAAAGAATGTCAAAAAAAGATTTAGGTAAAAATGATAAAAATAGTAAAACAAAAATTGATCTAGCTAGATTTACAGGAAAAGATAAAAACGACGGACAAGAGTTATCAAAACTAAAAGCTAAACAAACTAAGCTAATATCAAATACAGTTAAAACTGATAAAGTTTTTGAACTTGGTATTGAGTTTCATAATACTAAATCAAAAAATATTTTTCCTATTGTTATCAACAAAAATACATTAGATTTATCTGAAACAAAAAAACTATCATATGAAGATCTTTCCATAAAAGAACATGAGAAAATTGGAATCATAGGGGAAAATGGTGCAGGTAAAAGTAGTTTTTTAAATCATCTATTGTCTACAGTTGATTTAAAAGATGAATATTTATATATTCCACAAGAGATAACACAAGAAGAGAGCAAAGAGTTTTTTGATGGTATAAACAATTTAGTTAATGATAAAAAAGGCGAGATATATACAATAGTAAGAAAACTTGGTTCTGACCCTATAAAACTTCAAGATAGTTTTATACCAAGTCCAGGGGAGGTAAGAAAACTTATGATTGCAAAAGGACTTCTAGAGAGCCCTTCATTGATTATTCTTGATGAGCCTACCAATCATATGGATTTAGATTCTGTTTTATCACTAGAAGCTGCTTTACTAGAATACAATGGAACTATGATAGTGATCTCTCATGATAAAATATTTTTAGATGCAATTGTAACTAATACTTGGGAATTTAAAAAAGAAGATGAAGATTCATATAGAATAATTAATTAAGTACCCTATCCCCGTAATTTCACTAAATCTGCGATGATATAAGCTCTAATTTGGTAAAATATCACTCTTATAAAAGTTTCAAAATCAAAAGGTTAATAGATGAGTGAAAATAAAGATTTTTTACGTACAATAGTTGAAGAAGATTTAAAGTCAGGCAAGTACAAAGAGGTAATTACTAGATTTCCACCAGAGCCTAATGGCTTTCCACACATTGGACATGCTAAGTCAATATGTATAAATTTTGGAATTGCAAGTGATTATAGTGGTCATTGTAACCTTAGAATGGATGATACAAATCCAACTACAGAAGATACAAAATATGTAGAAGCTCTAAAAGATGCAGTACAGTGGCTTGGGTTTGACTGGGGTGAAAATGTAAATTTTACTTCTGATTATTTTCATAAGATATATGAACATGCTATTACACTTATAAAAACGGGTAAAGCTTATGTTGATTCTCTTGATGAAGAAACTATGAGAGAATATCGTGGAACTGTAACACAGGCTGGAAAAAGAAGTGAATATGCTTCTCGTAGCGTTGAAGAAAATCTAGACCTTTTTGAGAAAATGAAAAAAGGTGAGTTCAAAGAGGGTGAACATATCCTTCGAGCTAAAATAGATATGGCGGCTGCTAATATGAAGATGAGAGATCCTCTTTTATACCGAATAAGACATGCACACCACTTTAGAGCAGGAGATGAGTGGTGTATCTATCCTATGTATGACTTTGCTCATTGTTTGTCTGACTATATTGAAGGTGTTACCCACTCTATTTGTACACTAGAGTTTGAAAACAATCGTGATATATATAACTGGGTACTTGATACACTTGAATTAGAAGCTCCAAGACCTTATCAACATGAGTTTGCAAGACTTGGTATAAACTATACTGTTATGAGTAAAAGAAAACTTTTAGAACTTGTAGAAACAAATCGTGTAAGTGGATGGGATGACCCAAGGCTTCCTACAATTGCTGGATACAAAAGAAGAGGATATACAAAAGAATCTATTTTAAATTTTTGTGATCAAATAGGGATTGCAAAAGCAAACTCAATGGTTGATGTAGCACAGCTTGAATTTTGTATAAGAGATGATTTAAATACAAAAGTACCACGAGTTATGTGTGTACTTGATCCACTTAAAGTAACAATTGAAAATTATGAAGGAGCTGAAGACCTTACCTCTTCATATTATCCTCATGATGTACCTAAAGAGGGGACGCGAAAAGTACCATTTTCTAAAGAGATTTATATAGAAAAAGATGACTTCAATGAAAATCCTCCAAAAGGTTATTATAGACTGACTCCAGAACAGCCTGTAAGACTAAAACATGGATTTATAATCACTTGTAAAGAAGTTATCAAAGATTCAGAAGGTAATATCGTAGAGATAAAAGCCCAATATCACGCCGATTCTAAAAGTGGATCTGATACTAGTGGTATTAAAGTAAAAAGTGCTATTCAGTGGGTAAGTGCAGCAGATGCTAAAACAGTAGAGGTAAGAGTATATGATAGATTGTATTCTAGTGAAGCTCCAGAAGGATTAGAAGATCTAAATCCTCACTCTTTACAAGTTATCAAAAATGCTCTTATAGAACCTGCTGTTATCACAGATAAACCTGATGAGAGATTCCAGTTTGAAAGACAAGGATATTTTTATGCAGATCCTATTGACTATACTGATGAAAATCCAGTATTTAATAAAATTGTAGGACTTAAAGACTCTTGGGGTAAAAAAACAGCCCAGAAACCAACAGCAAAAGCTAATAAAGAACAAATTGTTGGTAATGAAGTAGCAATGAGCGAGGATCAAAAAGCACTATTTGAAAAGTACACTAGTGAACTTAAACTAAATAGTGAAGTAGCAAATATTCTTTGCCGTGATGAAAAGCTATCAAATTTTTATGAAGAATCACTATCTTCACTTAATAGCCCAGTTGCATTAGCTAATATTGTTGCAAATGATGTTGCAAAAGAGTTAAAAGAAAAAGAGATAAACGAGCTAAAATTTACATCTAATCAAATATCAGAACTTGTGAAGATGATTGATGATAAAACTATCTCAAGTAAAATAGTAAAACAAGTATTTGAAGAGATGAAAAAATCAGGAACAAATCCAACAAAAATAGTTGAAGACAAAGGGCTAGTACAGATATCAGATTCTGCTAAGATTTTACCTATTATTGATGAAGTTATTGCTAAAAACCCAGATAATGTAGAAAAGTTCAAAGCTGGAAACAAAAAACTTTTAGGTTTTTTTGTAGGACAAGTTTTAAAAGTTACTGATGGAAAAGCAAATCCACAAGTAGTGAATAAACTTGTAGCAGAGGCTTTAAAATAACTAACACCCATAAATTAAAAAAGGCTAGTTTAAATACTAGCCTTTCCCTTTTTAAGTTTATATTGGAATAAAGGTAGATTATTTACATAACTACTTTTTTAACACAATAAAGAATTAATAACTCTTCATATACAATATTTTTACAAATTATTTTTAAGGATATCTAATGAAAGTCCTTCTCACTGGTTCTACTGGATATATTGGTAGACGATTAAAGCAAAAAATTTTAAATGATAACAATGTTAAATTAAGACTATACGTAAGAAACAAAAAAAGTCTTTCTTCAAATCTTTCTAAAGATGTAGAAGTTTTTGAAGGAGATACTTTTGACAAAGGGAAATTAAAACTTGCATTAAAAGATATTGATGTTGCTTATTATTTGATACATTCATTAAACAAAAAAAACTATAAAGACTTAGATAAAATATCAGCTCAAAACTTTATTGATATTGCAAGAGAGTGTGGAGTAAAAAAAGTTATCTATTTAGGTGGACTTGGAGTAAAAAATGACAATACAAGTGAACATCTTCTAAGCCGTATCGAAACAGGTGAAGTTTTGAGTTCTGTTAATGAGATTCAAACTATTTGGATTCGTGCTGGTGTAATTATTGGGTCGGGAAGTACTAGTTTTGAAATTATTAGAAACTTAACTGAAAAACTACCTATTATGACAACACCAAAATGGGTATATACAAAAGCGCAACCTATTGCTGTACACGATGTATTAGAATATCTTTACGAGTCTTTATATTTAGATATTAAAGAAAATGTTATTGTTGATATAGGTAGTCAAGAGTTAAGTTATCGTGATATGATGATTAAAACTGCAAAGGTTTTAGGACTAAAAAGATTACTTATCCCTCTCCCTTTTTTATCTATTAGTCTCTCTTCTTATTGGTTAAACTTATTTACACCTGTTCCTTTTATTGTTGCTAAAGCTTTGATTGAAGGGTTAAAGTCTGAAGTAGTTATTCAAAACGATCATGCTAAAAAATACTATCCAAATATTCATCCTTCCTCTTTTGAGGATTCTGTAAAAAAAGCTATTTTAGAAATAGAAAATAACCAAGTAATAAGTAGATGGAGTGACAATTGGGGAGTAGTGTGGGATAAAGAATATAAACACGAAATCTCTGATGCTATTTTTGTCGATAGACAAATTGAATTCCTAAATGAAATAAATAAAGAAAAAGTATTTAAATGTTTTATGGGTATTGGTGGAAAAAATGGTTGGTTTGATTATGATTTTTTGTGGGAGATGAGAGGAGTTATTGATAAAATCATTGGTGGTGTTGGATTAAAAAGAGGGAGAAGAGTTGAAAATGAACTTCGTGTTGGAGATAGTTTGGACTTTTGGAAAGTTGTCGATATCAAAGAAAATGAACGTCTTTTGCTCTTAGCACAAATGAAACTTCCAGGTACTGCATGGCTTGAGTTTAAAATAGAAGATAATAAACTCATCCAATCTGCATACTTTTATCCAAAAGGGGTTCTGGGAAGATTGTATTGGTATAGTTTAATACCCTTGCATTATTTTGTTTTTAAAAATATGATTTCAAATATTATCAAAAATGCTAAGTGATCAAAATAGGAGTATTTCCATGTTTATAGATGAGAAAAAAGAGATATTGTGGTTTAAAAATGATTTGAGAATTACAGACAATGCAATTCTTCATTATGCAAACAAAAATGTTCTTCCTATTTATATTTTTGATAAGTCTATTTTAAATAAGTTAGATAAAGAAGATAAAAGTATCTCTTTTTTATATGAAAGTGTACTAATGTTAAAAAAGCAGTTAAAAGGTATTGGACTAGATTTAGCTATATTTTTTGATGAACCAAAGAATATTTTCATGAGCTTAAAAAAACTTGGTTTTAATTCTATTTTGAGTTCATACAATTATGATTGGTATTCAAGAAAAATGGATGAAACTATACAGAATATATTACCTATAAAAAAGTTTTATAATCACTTTATTTTAAACCCTAATGAACACTTAAAAAAGGACAATACCCCTTATAAAGTTTTCACCCCTTTTTATAAAAGCTTAATGCCCTTGACTTCATCTTTGCAGATTGAAGAGTTCAAATACAATAGCAAAATTCAAAAAATAGATTTTGATTATGATCATGTTCCAACTTTAAAAGATTTAGGTTTTATAAAACAAAAGTTACCTTTACATTTAAAAAAGTCTCTTGAAATTCTTATAAAAGAATTTATTCAAAAGTTACCTTCATATAAGGATGATAGAGATTATTTTTCTAAAGATGCAACATCAAAGTTGTCAGTACATTTGAAATTTGGGCTAATATCTCCAAGAGAGTTGTTCAATGCATTACGAAAACACAGCAATAGTGATTTCTTTATCAGGGAACTTTTTTTTAGGGAATTTTATGCATATATATTATATCACTTTCCTTTGACTGAGTATAAAAACTTCAAAAATATTGATATACCATATAGAAATAATAACGAAGATTTTGTCAAATGGTGTGAAGGTAAAACAGGAATTCCAATTATAGATGCTGCAATGAATCAACTAAATACAACTGGTCTTATGCATAACAGATTACGTATGATAACTGCTTCTTTTTTGAGCAAAAACTTACTCATAGATTGGAAATGGGGTGAGCAATACTTTGCTAAAAAATTATTGGACTATGAAATAAGTACAAATATCGCATCTTGGCAATGGGCTGCTAGTACAGGAGTAGATGCTGTTCCTTATTTTAGAGTTTTTAATCCTTATATACAATCAAAAAAGTTTGATAAAGATACAAAGTTTATTAAGAATTATTTACCTATTTTAGCTAAAGTAGAACCTGCAAAAATACATAAAGAAAACAGTAATATATTTGAAAGTATAAAAGAATATCCAAAATCAATAGTTGCAATAGATTCTTCTCGAAAAAGGGCTATTGAAGTGTTTAAAAAGAAAACTAAATAAGATAAATAATTTACAATAATAAAGGCTAGGTGTAAATACTAGCCTTTATTATTTATCTATAACTTTCTAATTGAAATTAAACTTCATCCAACTTTTTTTGAAACTCAATACTGAGTTTTTCAAGTTCATTTTGTAGTTGATTTAGTCTAGATTGTTTTTTAGATTTTTCAGCCCCACTTAACGCTTCAATCTCTTCTATCTCTACTTTAAGAGGTTTTGTAGCTTGACTTTTTTCAGTAACAATAAGAGCTCTTAGTTTTTTGATCTCTTTTTTATTTCTTTTTGGTTTTTCAACTTTTTTCACTTCAACGATATCATCTTCCCAACCAATTTGATCTAAAAATTCATCATAATTTCCATTGAAAAAATCAGCTCCATCATGAGTAAATACTATTAGTTTATCACAAACAGCTCTTAATAGTTTTTCAGAGTGAGTTACGATCATACAAGAACCTTCAAAGGCTTTGATTGCATCAGTCAGTGCATCAATAGAGTCTATATCAAGATGGTTTGTAGGCTCATCTAGGAAAAGAAGATTTACATCTTGTGCTATGATTTTACCAAGCATAACTCTTGATTTTTCTCCACCTGAAAGTAGTGATATCTTTTTCTTTGCATTATCGCCAGTAAACATCATAAGACCACAAATATTTCTGATAAGAGATTCTGGAAGTTTATGATTTACACTATAGATCTCATCCATGATTGTACTTTTTTGGTTTAGGTGTGAGATATTTGTTTGTCCAAAGTGTCCAAAACTACAAGATGGGTGAAAATCTACACTTCCAGTTACAGCTTCTAATTCTCCTGCAATTGTATTTAATAAAGTTGATTTACCTTTACCATTTTTACCTATGATACCTATAGTCTCACCACGAGACAATGCAAAAGAGATATTTTTGAATAGTATATTTTCTTTTGTGTATCCAAAACTAAGATCTTTTACTTCAACTAAATATTTTGCAGATGTATTTTTGTAGTTAAAATTAAAGCTCAAGTTAGCTTCATAGTTAATATCTTCAAGTCTCTCCATTTTTTCTAGGATTTTTACTTTTGATTGTGCTAGAGTTGCTGTTGCAGCTCGGGCTTTGTTTTTAGCTATAAACTCTTCTAGGTCTTTTATCTTTTTATCTTGTGCAATCTTTTGTTTTTCATGATTTTCTTGATTTGCTACAATTTGTTCAAAGAATTTTTTAGTACCACCTGGAATCATAAATGCTTTTTTTCGAACTATCCCTAAAGTATGAGTAGTAACACTATCCATAAATTCTCTATCATGAGTGATAAGTATCACTTCACCAGCAAATGTCTTTAAAAAAACTTTTAACCATCGTATAGATAAAATATCCAAGTAGTTTGTAGGCTCATCAAGTAATAGCATATTTGGTTCAGTTAAAAGTAGTTTTGCTAAATTGATTCTTATTTGGTATCCACCAGAAAATGATTTTGGGTCTTTTTCTAAATCTTCTTCAGTAAATCCTAAACCAAATAGCATCTTTTCCGCTTTGTAAACGTCATATTTATTATCTTCACTTAAAGCTGATGCTGTCTCATCGATCAACTTTTTTTCAGTAAAATCAAAGTACTGTTTTAAAGCACCAATCTTATACGCTTTTGGAAATTTTATCTCACCCATATCTTGGTGTTCTTCACCTAAAATAAGTTTAAATAGTGTTGATTTTCCAGTACCGTTTCTGCCCACTAGGCCTACTTTGTCACCAGAATTTAGTCTAAGGTTAAGCTCGCTATATAGTTCGCCTGTTGGATAACTTTTCGATATATTTATTAATTCAATCATGATTCTCTTTTTTGCAGTTTTTTTTGAGTTTGGGATTATATGATATGAAGAGTTATATACTGATAAAGTGATATAAAATCAACTAAATTTATTTTAAACTTGCATAAGTTTTAAAAGTCACCCCTGCCCTCAATCTAAATAACTTATCCAAAATCTTCCTTGGTACATTTGCTATTGCTAAAACTTCATCTATATTATAATCACTTCCTTGGCTCTCTAATAGGTCAATTATTTTCATAATATTAAAAGGTAATTTACCTGGGCTTAAGCGATTTTTAAAATAAGTATCGAGTTCAAGTTCTTTGATATTTTGTTCTATAAAAATAGGTTCTTTTGGATTGTGCATCAGTTGATCCATATATTCTTCGTAAAAAAAAGAAGCCCCTGCCCCTTTAAATCGAACCGCTATTAGGTTTATCTTATCATCTGATTTAATATCTACAGACTCTTCATAGGCATTTATAAGTATAGCTTGAAAACTTTCAAGGAGATAAGAGTTGTTTTCTATAATTACTTCACAGTTAGTTTCTTGATTGATTAAAACTATCATACCGCCATTTGGTATTAGAGAGTATGTTTCACAATCTTTTATTTCATCATATGATTCTATATATTTTTTTAATTTTTTATCCATCTAATATTATATGATTTAATTCTTAAAAATTATTGTATAATATATTAATATTAGATAAACATAAGGGGTATCGATGTCATATTTTGTTTATATCCTTGAGTGTAGTGATGGTAGTTTGTATACAGGAATAACTAAAGATGTAACAAAGCGCTTGGATGAACATAATAATTCCTCTAAAGGTGCAAAGTATACAAAAGCAAGGCGTCCGTTAAAACTATTATATCAAGAGCCTTCAGTTGATAGAAGTAGTGCATCAAAGCGTGAATATTCAATTAAAAAACTTACTAGATTAAAAAAACTTAAATTAATTAAAGATAAAAATATGATATTTAATATTGAAAACGAAAGGTAAAAAATGAAATATTTAATTGCATTAATTATATTTGGAATATCACTAGTTGCTAGTGAAGTTAAATTTGAACATAATTTTGACAAAGCATTGCAAAAAGCTAAAAATCAAAATAAAGAGGTTATGATGGTCTACTCTGCTGTATGGTGTCCAGAGTGTAACTATATGAAAGAGGTTGTTTTTAAAAATAAAGATGTTTCTGATTACATTCAAAAACATTTTATTGTTTTAACCCTTGATATTCAAAAAGACAAGTTACCAGATGGATTTGACTATCCTGGTATCCCTACATTTTTCTTTATTGATGAGAATGGAAAAGAGAAAAATAAAATCGTAGGTGGAAACAAAGCTGATAAATTTTTAAAAAATCTGAAAGAACTAAAATGAAAAATATAATATTACCTTTAATGATTTGTTCAAATCTACTGTTGGCTTTTGATGCTAATAACTTAGAACTACTAAATGATGAGGGAGACTGCCCTAGATGCGATCTAAGTTATGCAGATTTAAGAGGTATAGATTTAAGTATGTCAGATTTTACTGATGCAAATCTTAGTCATGCTAACTTAAGCAATACAGCTGCACATAAGGCAGATTTTACTGGTGCAGATTTAAGTGATGCAATCTTTACAAAATCAAATCTAAAAGGGGCTAAATTTGTTAATGCAACTTTGAAAAATGCCAACTTCTATGAAGCCAAAATTTGGAAAGGTGATTTTTCTAATGCAAAGATAGATAAGTGTAACTTTGATGAATCAGCGTTAGGGTCAGCAATTTTTGATAATAATGATTTAACGAATTCGACATTTAAAGGTGCAATATTATATAAAACATTCTTCAAAAAAAGTGCTATAGGGGTTCCTAAGTAACTAGATAAACTACAAATAACTGTAAATTTAGTACAAAATAGACTAAGTTTACAGTCAAATCTAACAACTATACTTATTCTTTAGGCAAACCAAACTTTTGAGTTATAAATTCACCATCTTCATTAAAAAAGCAATAGTACAAAAAGTCTTTCTTTACTTTTAATCCCGCTAAATATCTTAATGCTAAATTTGCTTGAAGTGATGCTATATTCATAACAATAGGAGCTGCTATTCCTGCTGGTTTATGGTTTGAGATATTAAAAACAGATTCAAAAGAGGCATCTTGGAAAAAACAAACTTGACCATGAAAAGCTTCAACACTTCCATAAATCCAAGGGATATTTTTCTCTTTTGAAAATTGATTTATTTTTGCTCTAACAGGAAGATTATCTGTGGCATCAATGATTAAATCATAATAATCATTTGTAAAAGTAAAAGTTTCAAAATCCATATCAAAAGACTCAACTTTTACATATGGACAACGACTTTTAATAAGTTCTTTTAAAACTTCAGCTTTATTTCTTCCCTCATCACCAACTTTAAAACCAATTTGACGGTGAATATTATGAACGCCTACTTCATCAAAGTCTACTAAATCAATCTGCCCTATTCCTGAAGCCCCCAAAGCTACACCAAGGCTACATCCTAAACCACCACAACCTACAATAGCAATTTTTTTACTTTTTAGTGAGTTTTGAGTATCTTCACCCCATAGTTGTATTTGTCTATTAAAATAATTATTAAAATCTTCCATTATTTAATATCCTTTATATCAATATTTAAATTGATTATATCTAATAAAATTTCTAAAAACAAATATTTATTTCCCAAAAACTACACTAGTATAACCAACAACACTATTAGTATCATTACTATAATCTGCACTTGTTCTGTAATCTAATATTTTACTATTATATTTTAGTTTATTTGCTGTATCAATTAGAGCCTTTACACCAATTAATCCACAAGCTTCACAACCTTTATCAAAAGCATCTAAATCTTTATTTTGAATTGCTTCTATACATATATTATCTAACTTATGTGCATTATTTAAAGGGTAAAAATGACTTAAATCAGTACTAATAACAACAAAGTTATCCTCATCTTGTAGTAAATCATATACAATTTGGCTTATATTATGAAAATCTATTGAACTATAAACAATCTCAACAACTTTTACATCACTAGTATAATACTTAATAAATGGAAACTGAACCTCTGTAGAGTGTTCACAATGTACAGCGTCATTAAAATCTAAAAAAAAGTATTTACTAATCAACTCATAACTTAATTCTTTGTTTATCTCTAAATCTCCAAATGGTGTAGGATAGTTATCATATAAAGCAACACTTGCCCCTTCAAAATTAAACTTATGAGATGGTCCTATAACAATAATATTTTTTGTACTTTTAGGTATATATTTATATGCAATATTTGCTGTAAATCCACTATAAATATACCCAGCATGTGGTACTATAATAGCTTTAGGTTCTATTGTATCATCCACTACAATATTATTTTGATCTATTATATTGTTAAAGTGTTCTATATATCTATTTAACTCATCATCAAATTCTGGATAAAACTGCCCAGATACTGCAAGCTTTCTTGCTGTTTTATTTTCCATTATATCTCCCCTACTCATCTTTATAAGTTATTTACTATACCAAGTATATCATTTAAAAGTTTACTTTTTGGTATGTTTAGTTTTATAACACAATTAAGACACTTTTATTGGCTATAATAATGTAATAAAACAAATTGGAGAATTAAATTGAAAATATTAATGGCACTAATATTTAGTATAGGTTTTTTATTTGCGTCTGTTATCTTAACAGAAGAAAACTTATGGCAAACAACTATAATTTTTGTAATTTCTACTGCTTTAATAATTACTGTAGTAGTTTATAAAGTAACTTGGCACTACTTTACAAAAGATGAAAATAAGAAACTTGCTATTAAAATAAATAAAGAGATATCAAAGCTAAAGAAATATTATGAAAATCTTGAAGAGGTGATAGAAAAGAAAACATTAGAGTTATATACAATAGAAGATGAGATAATAGAAAAATCTAAAGAGTACACTATCCAAAATATTTATAATAGAAAATCATTTTATAAAATATCAAATGTGATGATAAGTATTGCAAAAAGAGAAAACTTTCCACTTTCATTAGTTTTTATAAATATATCTAATCTTCAAGATATAAATGAATCATATGGTAGAAATATTGGAAATGAGCTATTGAAAATATTTATATCACTACTTGAATTTTACTCTAGACATAGTGATATTATTGCTAGATTTAGTGGTGGAGAATTTGCTATTTTATTGCCTTATACTACTAAAGAAGGTGCAAATATATTTGCAGAAAAATTACAACATATATCTCAAAAACAATCAATGTTGGTTGAAAATGAAAGGATTAATCTTAGTATAGATATTATGGTTGAAGTTGTTGATGCTACAAAGGACACACTAATTGTTGAAGTTCTCGAGAGAGTAGAAGATGCTTATTTTATTTCAAAAAAGCCTTAGTTATCTCTTTTTAAACTAAGACTTAATGCTAACGCAGACACAGGTACAATTATAAATCCTAAAATATAAGAATAGATATGTAAAAATCCATTGTTATTTAGGTAGAAAAATCCAACAATAAGACCAACATAACCAAACAGTCTATATAATGATGCCATACCGCTAAAACCAGATTTAAAATTTGAAAAATAGTTTTGTTTAATTGGCTTCATAGCCTCTTTAATCTCTTGTGGCGTAGGTTCTAAAACTTCTATTTGTTCTACTTCGGGAGAATATAAATCATATTTATCATCCATCTTATCAACTTCATCATAGTTATCATCTTCATTTATATGCTCTTGCCCCCTATTTTGGACATTTTTTTGATAGCCAAGGTAAGAGCCAACTGTAACCATCAAAGAACTAAAAAAAGCAATTTGGGTATTAATAAGCCAATCATTATGTCCACTTAACAGACAAAATAATACTACTCCAAAGTCTATTATAAAAAATATTTTTATAGCTTTATTTCGCATTATTCTCTTCATCTGAATTATAATCATATCCATGTTCTTTTGCATATTTGTATTTTGGGTCATCAGCTAGTTTATCTAAATCTTTTTTTGCTCTTTTATAAGCTTTATATACATTTAAAACTGCTGCTGAAATTCCATACGCAACACCAATCCATAAAGTCCAAGTGTATCCAGTCCAACTTTTAAGTAAAAGTCCAATACCAACACCTAGTGCAATTGCAACTACGATAGAGATACCCAAAGACATATTGTCTAGGGCTTCTAACTTGTCTTTATGCTTTGGTTTTTGATCAACCTCTTGATCAATATTTTCACTGTTATTTTTATCGTTACTTTCTATTTCAGACATAAGTAATTCTATTTAATATATGTACAGCAATAATCTGTAACTTCTAGAACTTTTATATCAAAACTAGAGTTAGCAGGTACTTCAAAGTACTCTCCACCTTTTACAGTTTCAATATTGCTATCATCTGGAAATTCAACTTCAACATGACCCGCAAGTATATCCATATGCTCAGCTAAATCAGCACCAAATGTATAAGTTCCTGGCATCATAATACCTAAAGTTTTTCTATTTCCATCTGCTTCAATTACAGTTCTACTTGTAACTTGACCATCAAAGTATTGGTTTGCTTTTTTAATGATACTTGCATTTCCAAATTCACCTGCAGGTGCTTTTGCTATCTCATAATCTACAACTTTAGTTTGAGTGTCAAGTGATTTTAAAAACTCTACAACTTTTAAATGCTTTTCATTTATAGCATACTCATTTAAAGCATCTTTACTATCTACAATAACAGTTAATGATATATCAAATGCTCTATCGCTATTATCAAAGTTTATACCAACCTCTAAAGCTCTAATGAAATCTATATCATCTTTAAGAGAGTTTAACTTCTCAACTACTAAATCTTTTTGTTTTAAACCATCTTCAGACAGTTTAAAAAATACTATATGTTTTATCATTTTTAATCCCTTTATTTTAATTAATTTTTATTTTATAATTTAGCCATAACTTTTGCAGCTGCTTTAATAGTAGCATCAATATCAGCATTTGTCATAGAGTCACAAATAAATCCAGTTTCATATTGACTACAAGCAAAATAGAAACCTTTTTTTAACATCTCATTGTGAAACTTAGCAAATCTATCAAAGTCACATGCACCAACCTCTTTCATATTTGTAGGCATAGTATCACAAAAGAAAAATCCGAACATAGAACCTCTTGTATCTACTTGAAGAGGAATATTATTATTTTTTGCTACTTTTTTTAACCCTTTAGTTAATCTAACAGCTTTTTTATTTAATCTTTTATATATTTTTTTATCAGCTTTTAGTTTCTGTAAAGATTTAAGTCCAGCTGCCATTGCTACTGGGTTTCCACTTAAAGTTCCAGCTTGGTATATAGCACCATTTGGACTTAACTGATCCATTATTTCACTTCTAGAAGCAAATGCACCAACAGGCATACCAGCACCAATTACTTTTCCAAAAGTAACAATATCAGGTACAGTTGATACAACACCTGATGCACCTTTTAAAGATGCTCTAAATCCAGACATAACTTCATCATAAATTAGTAATGCACCATGTTTATCACAAAGTTTTCTACAAGTTTTTAAAAATTTAGAAGAAGCAGGAACTAGACCCATATTTCCAGCAATTGGTTCTATAATGATACAAGCAATATCTTTTGACTCTTTAAAACATTTTTTTAACTGTTTTATATTGTTATATTCACTTAATATTGTGTGTTTTACTAAATCAGCAGGAACTCCTGGGCTACTTGGAGCTCCAAATGTAGCCATACCACTACCAGCACTTACTAAAAGTGAATCACTATGACCATGATAACAACCCTCAAATTTAATAATATTATCTCTTTTTGTTACACCACGAGCTAGTCTTATTGCACTCATAACAGCTTCAGTACCAGAACTAACAAATCTAACTTGATCAATGTTATCAAACATATCAACAATTTCTGTTGCTAAAGATGTCTCAAGTTCAGTTGGTGCTCCAAATGAAAGACCATTTTTAACTGTTTTTAGAACTTCTTTTTCAATATCTTTATCACAATGTCCAAAAATAAGTGGACCCCAACTTTGAACAAAGTCTAAATACTTATTTCCATCAATATCTTTTAAGTAACTACCCTTACCACTAGCTATAAAAGGTGGTGTTCCTCCAACGCTTGCGAAACTTCTTACAGGAGAATCAACCCCTCCAGGAATTACACACTTTGCTTCTTTATATGCTTTTATACTTTTATTAAACATCTACTATCCTAATATAATATTTTTGGCATTATATCATAAGGAATATAGAAATACATTTAATGATTAAATCGTAATTTTAAATAGAATATTGATATACTAAATAGCTAAATTTTAAAATTATGAAGTTTGCCTATTTAAGGAGAATATATAAAATGAGAATCTATATTTTTAGTATGATAACAGTTGGATTAATGGTTGGTTGTGGTTCGAGCAAGACTTTAGTTTATTCATATAAAGCTCCTAATGTTGAGATTGATTCTATTAAAGATGTTGAACTTAGATTAAAAGGATCATTAGAACTAAAAAACCATATAAGATCTAAAATACCTATTTTAATAGGTGACAATAAACTGTTAAATCACAAAATAGGTTCTGATACAATAATGAGTATTAAAGAACTTAATGAAGATACTACAAAAAGAGGATATGAAAAAAGTATCAGAGATTATAACTATAAAATTAATAATAAAAAAAACAATCACTATTTGGAGTATATGGAATATTGTTTAGATACAACTTACTCTCTTACTGCAAATTTAAAATTAGAAAATATTAATGGTACATTTTTAAATAGAAATTTTACTTCAGAAACATCAGAGCTTATATGTAAAAATAATAAATATGAAGTAAGAGAAGCTTTTGAATTAAAAAAGAAAATTAAAAAGCATCAGAAAATCAAATATGATAAAAAAACTAAAACTAAATATCAAAATAACAATATATTTATTATAAATAATAATTACAATCAACAACAAAGAAGAATAACTCCTGCTTTAATTATATCAAATAGTATAAAAAGGATATACGATATTGAACCTACAAATTATCATAATTTTCATAATTTACTAAGTAAAAAATTATCCAATAGTATTATCTCATCATTAGTTCCTAAAAGAGTATATTATAATGTTAAAATTGAAGAGGATATAGATATTAAGATGAGTAGTATTGATGAAGATATATTTGAAAATACAATAGAGGTACTTGAAACAAATAGATCAATTTATATATTAGAGTCCTTATTAGAATTAGAAAAAAAATATCCTAATAGCTATGCAATAAAATATAATATTGGTGTGTATTATGAAAAAAATGAAGATAATATTATTGCACTAGAGTACTATTTAAAAGCTGCACATATTAAAATAACAGATTCAGTAACAAAAAGGATAGATAGAGTTCAAACAAACAGTTACAATATAAATAAAATAGAAAAAGCTATATCACTTCATTAATGAATTGAAAATTATAAAAAAGTTTTTTCCATAATTTTACCCCAACTTCTGTCAAAGTTTTTCTTTATATAAGATACGCTGTGGGGCACTATACATTTTGAACAATCTTGATGTATAAAATCTTTTGTAACTATAGTTGAACCATCTTTTGAATTAATATCACAAAAACTTTTTGTACTATCAACCTTAAAATTAGGACAAGCACATAAGTAACAATTTAGTTTTTCCATCTCATGACATTTTTTATCTTTTTCATATAAAACACAAAAATCTTTCTCTTTTATTTTCATATTTTCAAAATCAAAATACTCTATTATCTCATCATCACTTAAATGTGATAATTTCTCTACTATTTTTTTATGTTTTAAACTATGATTTTCGTGCCAAGATTGATATGACATATTTAATCCTTTTTTATTTTTATATTACCCAAGAGATTAAAACATTAAGAGATATGTAAAGATAATTAACTTTTTTTAACATATAATATTAATATGTAAAGATTTTAGCTTTTTCTTTACATATCCCTAAATAATTCAAATAACTCATTATGTATATAATAAACTTCTCTACCTTTTTTTTGTGATATTAATATACCCATCTTTTCAAGCTCATTTAAATATGATGTTGCAGTTGGTCTTGATACATTTAAATGTTCTTCAATAAATACTCTTTTTGTATATGGATGATAAAAAAGTGCTTCAAGTAAATCTTTACTATATATCTTTGGTTTATTCTCTTGAATAGTGTTTTTAGTTTTTTCCATAAGCATTTCTATATCTTTAATAATTTGTATAGTTTCTTTAGCTATTTCTTCAATACCTTTTAACATAAACAAAATCCACTCATTAAGCCCATCATTAAAACTAACATTACTTAATAGCTTATAGTAGTTTGATTTATTTCTGATGATATAACGACTCAAGTACAATATAGGCATATCTAGTAATCCCTCTAGTACTAGATATAATATATTTATAATCCTACCTGTTCTACCATTTCCATCATAAAAAGGATGTGTAGCTTCAAACTGATAATGTATGATTGCCATCTTAACTAAACTATCAAAATCCTCTAAACTAGTATCATTTATATAGTCTGCTAGATTTGACATTAAATCAATTATATCTTGTGGATGCTGGGGAGGGATGAGTTTAACTTCTCCTGTAGATGGATTTTTAAGAACTGTTCCACTTTGTTTTCTAAATCCAGCATCATTTTGTTCTAGTGTAGCTTGTATATCTTTTATATGATTTACTGTTAAAAACTTTTTAGTTTTAATAATATCAAAGCCTAAATACAAAGCATCTTTATAGTTTTGTACCTCTTTAATATCGCCACTTATAAAACTACTTGATATATCAGAACGATAAACTTCATCATACGTTGTTATGATATTTTCTATCTCACTACTATCCTTTGCTTCTTGAAGTACAAGAGAGTTTATAACTATTTTTTGATTTGGTAGTGAGTTTGCTATACCTTTTAATTCAGCTAAAGACCTATGGGCTAAAGTTGTAGCTTTTAAAATTTCTTTAGTTTCAATATCTTTTAATATTGGTAATTTATTTGGTATAAACTCTTGCATTTTATTTCCTTGTGTCTTTTCTAACTGACATTAAAAATATACTTTTTAGCTCATCTTTCCAATTGCACATGATACAAAACTTTTAGCTTTTGTATTTATAGTTTGAAATGTTGATAAATCATCACTTACTAAAGGATACCCAATACTTCTAAGCTTTAGTTTTAAAACTTCCATCTTATCATCACTAATATCAAGAGTTATCTCTCTTGGAGTTTTATCTAAATTAACTTCAACTTCGCCATAATCATCCATTAGTACTTTTTTAAGTGTACTTGCACATCCACCACATTTTACATTTTCTACTTCTAGTGTTCGTTTCATAACATACCCCTACTGTAGTTTTATAATAACTGATATAAATATTATAACATACAATCCAAGTATAAGTTTTTTGTATGATGTAATATGAGTTAAATTTTTTATTTTAATACCAAAATATACACCTATTAAAGATGCAATTCCTACTATACTTCCCTCAAAATATAACATATGACCAGCCATACTTAAAGAGATAAACCCTGCAATAGAACTAAAAACTACAAAAAATAGTCCCAAAGATGAAGCATCTTTTAAATTGTAATACATGTATCCCACAAGTATAGGGGTAAGCATCACTGAACCACCTACTCCAATACTCATAGCAATAAGTCCAATAAAAAATCCTATAATAAGAAGTGAGCGTTTGCTATGCTCTTTACGCTCTTGTTCTATAATTGAACTACTTATCGAAATTCTATAAATAGCAAGTGAGACTATAAATAAAAATAGATATTGTAAATAGATTCCATCAATAGAAGATACAACCACCCCACTTAAAAGACCACCAATAAATCCACCAGTTCCTATAACAAGTCCATCTTTTATAATTGATTTATTTTTTTTATAGTTTAAAAAACTTCCAAAAATAGAGGTAAATACCATTTGTAAAATTGAGATAGCAACTGCACTTTTCATAGAAAATCCAGCAAATAAAAGCATTGGGATAAGAACCATACCCCCACCTACTCCAAAAAAACCAGCAATAAATCCAGTAACTATTCCAAATAATGCTAATAGACTTATCATTATATAGTTTTACTTACCTAGTCTTTTTTCATAGCATCAATAAAGTTTTCATAAAT
>CBFDEF010000030.1:0-20558 GCA_965603755.1 uncultured Arcobacteraceae bacterium | reverse complement strand
CATAAGTGTGTGGTGAATTTCCAGGTTTTACCATCAAAGATATATTTACTTTATCTCCACCTATTGCTTTTACAAAAGTTTGCTGGGGAAGTATACTTACTACTGTATTTACTTTTGCAAATCCTAATGTTCCTAAAAATAAAAATACTCCAACAACTAATCTTTTAGTTTGTTTCATCAAAAATTTCCTTTTATTGCAACTTAGTTGCATTTAATTTAATGAATTTTATATAAGTTTCTCTTAATTGCAACTTAGTTGCATTAATTATATTTTATGGTATAATTTGATTATGAATATAGAAGAGATAGTAAAAAATAAAAATATAAAGTTAACAACGGCTAGAATTGCACTACTAGAGATACTAAAAAAAGCAAAAAAACCTTTAAGTTATGAAGATATAAAATCAAATATATCTATGGATAAAGCAACTTTTTATAGAAATATGACAAAATTTGAGGAGCAGGGGATTTTAAATTCATTTGAAGCAAATGATAAAAAAAGATACTTTGAACTAAAACTAAAACCACATGGACATTTTGTATGTATAATTTGTAATAAAATAGAGTGTTTGAATGATTTAGATATTAAACTTGAAGGTTATGCAGTAAACAATGTAATAGTAAATGGTAAATGCAAGGATTGTTTATCATGTGTTTAATCATCGCAGGTGTATTTTCATATTTAGCATATAGTTTTTATATAGATGGCGATATAGTAAATACAATTATAAATGGAACAATCGCTGTTGGATTTATAGCATTACTTGTAAGAAATATTTTAAAAACTAGAAGTGAAAGAAAAAATAGATAGATGCCAGGAAGATTAGCAATATTCGATGACAATGAATTTAAAAAAGATATAGAAGATACTTTTGGGTATTTTCAAAATAGAGTGGGTGCTTTAACTAAAAGATACAATGTTCCACCAACTACATATATCCCAACACTTTTAAATACAAATATCTATACATATGCTCAATTTGGACTTATTCCATCATGGGCTAGGGATAATAAAAGTATAAATATAAATGGAAGATGTGAAACACTTTTTGAGAAAAAAAGCTTTAGAGACTCTTTTAAATCAAAAAGATGTTTAATACCAATAAATGGCTGGTATGAGTGGAAAAAAGCTGGTGATAAAAAAATACCATATTTTATAAAACCATCAAAAACAGATACTTTTGTATGTGCAGGTTTATATGATGAATGGTATGACAATAAAAATGGAAAAGTGGTTCTATCAATAGCTTTAATAACAACTGAACCAAATAGTGTAGTTGAAGAGATACACGATCGCATGCCAGTTATTCTAGATAAAAAACATTGGAAAACTTGGCTTAATTATAACTCAACATTAGAGGAGTTAAATAATCTTTTTACTCTATATCCAAATGAAAATATTGCTACAGTTGAAGTATCAACTTTTGTAAATAAAGTTTCAAATGACTCAATAGAGTGTCTGTCACAAAATGAAAAAAAAGAGTATATACAAACTACACTTTTTTAAGACTTTTTATTTTTATAATTAATTACAAACCATTTCTAAGCATCATTCTTCTAAGATAAGCGATTTTACTTTGCAGTGGTAGATCTTTTGGGCAAACATCTTCACACCCTAAAAGTGTCATACATCCAAAAACACCATCTTCATTACCTATGAGTTCATAATACTCATCATCATCCCTTTTATCTCTTGGGTCTAAATGATAACGAGCTATTTTGTTAAGTCCAACAGCACCTACAAAATTTGGTCTCATTTGAATAGTACCACAACCTGCAACACAACATCCACACTCAACACAACGGTCAAGTTCATAAATCTCATCAGCTAATGATGGTTCCATCTTTTGTTCTAACTTATTAACATTTAACTCTTCCTCTTTATCATGTATCCAAGTTTCAAGTCGTTTATTTAATCCTCTCATCCATTTTCCAGAAAAAATAGATAGGTCACCAATAAGTTCAAAAAGTGGTAGAGGTGCTAAAGTGATATCTTGTGGAAGTTTTGATGTTAAAGTTCTACAAGCAAGAGTTGGTTTACCATTTACAAGCATAGAACAACTACCACAAATACCTGCACGACAAACAAAATCAAATTTTAAAGCATTGTCATGGTGTTCTCTTATCTCATTTAAAACTATGAAAAGTGTCATCCCATAAGCTTCTTCAATCTTAAATGTTTCCATATGTGGAAAGTCATCTGGATCATTTGGATCAAATCTTAAAATATGTATATTTAAAACTCTTTGCTTGTTCTGCTTACTCATATCTTTTCCCCTAATCTTTCATTTTTACCTTGATACTTTTTAGGTAGTTTATTTAAAAAAGGCATCAATGTATTTTGTATCTCAAACCTATTGGCACCATCATTTTCTAGTTTTTTAGTAATAGTATCAACTATTGTTTTCCTAGCTTTAGTATCTTCATGATGTTGTGTTAAATCTTTTCCATACCCACGAAATCCTGGTGGAAGTTCCATATTTGATATAGGTATATCTTCATAACTCACCGTTGGTATAGTTTGGTTCTCATCTTCCCAAGATGTTATAGTTCTTTTTAGCCAGTTTTTATCATCCCTTTTAGGATAATCTTCTCTAGAATGCGCTCCACGACTCTCTTTTCGTAAATATGCTCCATAAGCAACTGTAAGAGCAACTTTTATCATCCTTTGAGTTCTATAGGCATTTACAAGTGCAGGATTTGCAGCTCGTGATTTTGAACGAAATACCTCTATGTTTTTTGAGCGTTTATATAGCTCTTCAAGCTCATCAACTGCCTCTTTTAAATCATCTCCATTTCTGAAAATTCCAACTTTTTCCATCATAATAGTTTCCATACGACGTCTAAGTTTATAAGCATCCTCTCCATTCTCTTTCGTTAAAAGTGCCTCTAATTTATCATGTTGAATTTTTAAAAACTTCTCAACATTTCCAGTATTAATACTAACAGCACTTTGTTCAGATTCACAAAAATCAGATATATATTCAGCTATAAGCATACCAGCAACAACAGTTTCACTTACAGAGTTTCCACCAAGTCTATTAAAACCATGCATATCCCAACAAGCTGCTTCACCACAAGAGTAAAGACCATTTAAAGTTTGTGATTCACCTTTATAATTTGTACGGATTCCACCCATAGAGTAATGTTGTGTTGGTCGTACAGGAATAAGATCAACTGCTGGGTCAATACCTAAGAAGTTTTCACAAATCTCTTTTACTTCACGAAGATTTTTTTCAATATGCTCACGCCCTAGTATTCTTATATCAAGCCAAAGATGCTCTCCGTAACGAGATTTTACACCTTTACCTTTTCTCATATGCTCTGTCATTCTTCTACTTACAACATCCCTAGAAGCTAACTCTTTTTTTTCTGGTTCATAATCTGGCATAAATCTATAGCCATCTTTATCTAAAAGAAGTCCACCATCTCCTCTACACCCTTCTGTTGTTAAAATACCAACAGGAACTATAGCTGTTGGATGGAACTGAATAGCTTCCATATTTCCTAAAGTAGCAATTCCAGTTTCTAAGGCCAGTGCTTGTCCCATACCTTGACAAATAATTGCATTAGTAGATACGCTATAAATTCTACCATAACCACCAGTAGCAATAGTTGTAGCTTTTGAAACATATGCTACAAGTTCTCCATTCATCAAGTTTCTAGCTATTGCTCCATAACATCTACCATTTTCATGGATAAGTGAAATAGCTTCAAGTCTTTCATGTACTTCAATATCATCTTGTTTTGCTTTGTTATCCATAGCAAAAAGCATACTATGTCCAGTCCCATCTGAGGTGTAGCAAGTTCTCCATTTTTTAGTACCACCAAAATCTCTTGCAGTTATAAGACCATGTGCCTCATCTTTTTCTGTAATAGTTACTTTTTTAGCATTTATAATTGAACTATGATCCCCTCTATGAACTCTACTCCAAGGAACACCCCAATGTGCTAACTCTCTAATAGCTTTTGGTGCACAATGTACAAACATCCTAGCTACCTCTTGATCTGCACCCCAATCACTACCTTTTATAGTATCACTAAAATGTACATCTTCATTATCACCTTCACCCATTTTACAGTTTGCTAAACTAGCTTGCATACCACCTTGTGCAGCTGCAGAATGGGAACGCTTAGGTGGAACTAGTGTTAAAACTACAGCATCATGTCCACGCTCTTTTACACCTGTTGCAACTCTTAAGCCAGCCAGTCCACCACCAATAATGAGAACATCGGTATATATTATTTTAGGCATTGTAATTCTCTTTAGTTGTCATTTAGTGTCCTTTTATATTAATAGTTTGCGATTTGTATTTTACACCATCGCTAAAATCATGTGTATAACCAATATATGTATATTTTGCTAAAGATGAGATACCTATTAGTATATAAATAACAATCATTGACTTCATTAAAAACTTAAATCTTTTTCTAGATATTTTTGAATTTTTTCCTTCAATAAATCCCCACTTTAGTACAACTCTATAAAGACCAATAAAAGCATGAGAAACTACAGATATAAGTAGCATAAAATATAAAGGACCCATAAATTCGTCAACAACTCTTGAAGAACTTGCATACGGTCCTATATTTGACGGTTGTGTTATTATAATATATAGATGAACTGATCCTATAAAAAACATCATAAAACCTGTAATTATTTGAATCAACCATAATGATGTATCTTCATGATTCATACTTTTTGTATGAGCTTTTATAACTTTATATTGTCTATAGTCATGTGGAAATTTTCTTAATGCAACAGTAGCATGTATTACAAATATAATAGATATTGCCATAGCAAAAAAAGATATGATACTAGGGTATGTTTCACCAAAAAAATAGTAACCCTCAAACATAATTGTTACTTTGTACATCATCTCTTGTGAGATTAAAATTGAAGCTTCAAAGATAATATGACCCATAATAAATAGAGCTAAAATAACCCCTGAGGCACTCTGAATAAAATCTAACCTAGCTGGAGTTTTATCTATTGTTTTACTTTTCATATATAACCTTTCTAGAATAAAATAAATTAATATTTCATATATTAATTATAGCTAAAACTATATTATGTTTTGTCCAATTTAAATATATTTATCTCTAACTCATAAAAGTTTAAGGAACACTTAACTATAATCGCTTACTTTTTTCGGAAAAAATATCCTTTTCGAGATTAGGTAGTATCTAAACTAACATTAGTTTAGTTAGTTTAAAAGAGAAGCGTGAACTACATTTATGTAAGTTCAAACCAAATTATATAAAGGAAAAAAATGCCTACAATTAATCAATTGATTAGAAAAGAGCGAAAAAGAGTTATTGAGAAATCAAAATCTCCAGCTTTAGAAAAATGTCCACAAAGAAGAGGAGTATGTACAAGAGTATATACAACAACTCCAAAAAAACCTAACTCGGCTTTAAGAAAAGTTGCAAAAGTTAGATTAACTTCAGGTTTTGAAGTTATCTCATATATTGGTGGAGAGGGTCATAACCTTCAAGAGCATTCAATTGTTCTAGTTCGTGGAGGTAGAATTAAAGATTTACCTGGTGTTAAATATCATATCGTTCGTGGAGCTTTAGATACTGCTGGTGTTGCAAACAGAACTGTTGCAAGATCTAAATACGGTACTAAAAAACCAAAAAAATAAGTAAAAGGATTAGATAATGAGAAGAAGAAAAGCACCCGTTAGAGAAGTAATGGCTGATCCTATTTACAATAGTAAATTGATCACAAAGTTTATAAATGCAGTTATGTTAGATGGTAAAAAATCAGTAGCTCAAAAAATTATGTATGGAGCAATTGTAAACCTTGATGCAAGAGGTGAAGAATCAGGTTTTGATATCTTCGAAAGAGCAATTGAAAATGTTAAGCCACTTTTAGAAGTTAAATCTAGAAGAGTTGGTGGAGCTACATACCAAGTACCTGTTGAAGTTAGACCTGTAAGAAGACAAACTTTAGCACTTAGATGGATTGTTGACATTTCTAGAAAAAGAAATGAAAGAACATCTGTTGAAAGATTAGCAAACGAATTATTCGAAGCTGCATCTGAAAGAGGAAACTCATTCAAGAAAAAAGATGATATGCATAAAATGGCTGAAGCTAATAAAGCTTTTGCTCACTATAGATGGTAATATATTTATAATTTATTATGATTACATAGTAAAAAAGGAGAGGCATTTGTCTCTCCTTTTTTTTTAGTAAAATATTTATTGTATAACTATAAAAGGGATACGGATTATATGTTTAAGTAATTTTTAGGTATAATCACAAAATTTTAATCAAAAGATAAAAGGAACATTTAAAGATGGCAAGAAAAACACCACTAAACAGACTTAGAAATATTGGTATTGCTGCTCATATTGATGCAGGTAAAACAACAACTACAGAGAGAATTTTATTCTATACAGGTGTTGAACATAAAATTGGTGAAGTACATGATGGTGCTGCTACTATGGATTGGATGGAACAAGAACAAGAAAGAGGTATTACAATTACTTCTGCTGCAACTACTTGTAACTGGACACACCCAAAAACAAACGAAGAGTTAATGATTAACATCATCGATACTCCGGGTCACGTTGACTTTACTATTGAAGTTGAGAGATCAATGAGAGTTTTAGATGGAGCTGTAGCAGTATTCTGTTCAGTTGGTGGGGTTCAACCACAATCTGAAACAGTTTGGAGACAAGCTAACAAATATAGAGTTCCAAGAATGATTTTTGTTAACAAAATGGATAGAACTGGAGCTGATTTCTTTAATGTTGAATCTCAAGTAAATGAAAGACTTAAATCAAATGCAGTGCCTATTCAAATACCTATTGGAGCAGAAGAAAACTTCGCTGGTGTTGTTGATTTAGTTTCTATGAAAGCTATCGTTTGGGATGCTGATGCAGAAATGGGTTCTAACTACCATGTAGAAGAAATTCCTGCTGATTTACAAGATATTGCTGAAACATATAGAGAGCAAATGGTTGAATCTGCTGCAGAGCAAGATGATGAATTAATGGAAAAATACCTTGAAGAGGGTGAGCTTTCTGAAGAAGAAATCGTTGCTGGTCTTAAAAAAGGTTGTTTAGCTATGACTATTACACCTATGACTTGTGGAACTGCATTTAAAAATAAAGGTGTTCAAACTTTACTTGACGCAGTTGCTATGTATATGCCTTCTCCATTAGAAGTTGAAGATATTAAAGGTGAAACACAAGAGGGTGAGCCTGTAGTAGTTGAATCAACTGATGAAGGAAAAGTGGCTGGTTTAGCTTTTAAAATTATGACAGATCCATTTGTTGGACAACTTACATTTACAAGAATTTATAGAGGAATCTTAAAATCTGGTACATATGTAATGAACTCAACAAAAATGAAAAAAGAGAGAATCGGAAGACTTCTTAAGATGCATGCTATCAAAAGAGAAGAGGTTTCTGAACTTTATGCTGGTGAAATTGGTGCTGTTGTTGGTCTTAAAACAACAATCACTGGTGATACTTTAGCTGATGCAGATGATCCAGTTATCTTAGAAAGAATGGATTTCCCAGAACCAGTTATCTCTGTTGCTGTTGAACCAAAAACTAAGGCAGATCAAGAAAAAATGGGTATTGCTCTAGGTAAACTAGCTCAAGAAGATCCATCTTTTAGAGTTGAAACTGATGAAGAATCTGGTCAAACTATTATTTCAGGAATGGGTGAGTTACACCTTGAAATTCTTGTAGATAGAATGAAAAGAGAATTCGCTGTTGATGCTGAAGTTGGGGCTCCTCAAGTTGCTTATAGAGAAACAATTAAAAATGCAGTTAACCAAGAGTACAAATATGCTAAACAATCTGGTGGTAAAGGTCAATATGGTCATGTTTACTTAAAAATTGAGCCTATGACTGCTGAAGAGACAAATGAAGAAGGTTTTGAATTTGTATCTGAAATCAAAGGTGGATCTATTCCAAAAGAATATATTCCAGCTGTTGAAAAAGGTTGTAGAGAAACTATGGTTGGCGGTGTTTTAGCTGGTTATCCATTAGTTGATATTAGAGTTACTTGTTATGATGGTTCTTACCATGATGTTGATTCATCTGAAATGGCGTTTAAACTTGCTGCTTCTATGGGATTTAAAGCTGGTTGTAAACAAGGTGCTGCTCAAGCAATTATCTTAGAGCCTATGATGAGAGTTGAGATTGAAACACCTGAAGATTATATGGGTGATGTTATTGGTGACTGTAACAAAAGAAGAGGATTAGTTCAATCTATGGATGATAGAGCTGGTGTTAAACTTGTAGTTGCTTTAGTTCCATTATCTGAAATGTTCGGTTACTCTACAGACTTAAGATCTATGTCTCAAGGTAGAGCTACTTATTCTATGATTTTTGATCAATATATGGAAGTTCCAAAAAATGTTGCTGAAGAAATTATGAAAAAGAGAAACGGATAGTTTCTAACGAAACTTCCATTCTTTAAAAAGCCTCATCGAAAGATGGGGCTTTTTTTGTAGTTATTGATAAATCTACTCTTCTCACTCTCGTTCACAGTCTATGTAGCTTGGGAACAAGGAAAATAATAGAAGATTTAGATACAAGACTTCATTGAGAAGCTATGTGTAAAGAGTTTAATTAATATTAATATAGCTTATAAGAGATAGTTAGAGATAGATCTAAATTAGATAAAAATATATCTTTTTTAGGTTTCATTGGAAAACTTTTATCTAAAGATTTTTTTATTGATTTGGAAAATATACGATTTCCCTCTACTATTTTAAAACTTAATAATTCTCCATTTGGTGATATTGTTAAGCATATTTTTACATCATCCTCTATACCTCTTCTTATCGCACTTCTTGGATATGATTTATTTTTTGATATTGTCTCTTTTATTTTTGTTAAATAAATTCTTTTATCTAGCTCTTTTTGTTTATTTATATTTTCATTCTTAGTTATTTTATCTTTATTTATTGTTTTTTTTACCTGTTGTTTTTGGTTTTGTTTAACTACTTCTTTTTTTACAACCTTTTTAATCTCTTTCTTTTTAACAATCTTTTCTTTTATAATTTTTTTAGGTTTAATTTTCTTAACTATTTTTTCAACAACTTTTTTAGGTTCAACTTTCTTTGGTTTAATCTTTTTTACAATTTTTTTAGGCTCTATTTCTTTTATAATTTTTTTAGGTTCAGCTTTTTTGATAATTTTCTTTTGTTCAATTTTTTTAACAATCTCTCTTGGTTTCTCAACTTTTTTAGGTTTTGGTTTTTCTAATTTTTGTGATACTACAGTGAATCTTACATTTTGTTCACTCTTTTTATTTTTAGATTCTAATGTTTTTGGTTCTTTGTATCCGTATAAAAATGTTGCCAATAAAGTTACATACAATAGAGCAGTTGCTATAAATGATGATACATATCTATTCATATTTTGTCACTATTGCTAGGTTCTTATAACCTTTTGATTTTAAAATATCTATAATATATACAAAGTTCTCAAATTTTGCATTTTTATCACAATTTAAACTTATTGAGGTATTAGTTTTAAAAGCGACTAATTTATTTTGAATTTCATTTTTTGTTGTTTTTATTTCATCAAAAAATATATCACCATTTTGTTTTATAGTGATAGTTAACTCTTTATTTTTAGTTAATTTTTGTGAACTTTTACCTTCGGATAGATCAACAGGAATAATTCCTTTTGCAACAAATGTTGCAGTTGTAAGAACTATAACTAAAAGTACAAGCATAATATCTATAAATGGGACAACATTTATAGAATCAAATTTTTTAAGTTGCACCGTTATCCTTTTTACTTATATCCCAAAGTGATAACTTGACCTCGATTTTTCTAGCAAGATGGTTATAAAATATCATAGAAGGGATTGCAACAATAAGACCCATAGCTGTAGCTTTTAGTGCAAGTCCTAGTGAACTCATAATGATTTTTACATCAATATTTCCACTTTCTCCCATCGCTAAAAAAGTTATAATGATACCAAATACAGTACCTAGAAGTCCTATATATACTGAGTTTGAAGCAAATGATGATATGATTGATATGTTATTTGTAAGATCTATTTCTAGTTGTTCTTTGTATTTGTAGTTTTTTATATCTATTTGTTTAAAAAATAATATTCTTTCAAAATAAAACCAAGCAGATAAAAAACTCATAAGACCCAAGATAGAGATAATACCATAATCGATAATCTCTTTGTAAAAATTTAAATCCATAAAACACCTTAAATATTTAATTTAAAGTATTTTATCTTTTTTATGTTAAGTAGTTGTTAATTTAGTGTGAAAAATCTTTTTTTGCTATTTTTAGTGCCTCATCAAAAGATACTATTTTTCCACCATATTTTTGAATAAATTTATTTGCTTCATCTATATTTTCAAAAGCATATTTACTTGTAATACTCATTGTTGCTCTTTTTTTACTTCCAACTACATAAAAAGCATCTTTTACCGCTATAAATTTTAAACTATTTATATCTACTACTTGAATGTTTTTAAGTGGCAATTTATTTAAAATCAGATCTTCATAAACACAATGAATTGAACAATATTGTCTAACTTTTCCATCAAGTACGGCACTATGGTTTGTTTTATAAAACTTAGGTAGATTCATCCCACATACTATTCCACTAATTTTCTCTTTACCTGTTTGAAGAAGTGTTGCATCTTTGAAAGGTACAGATTGAAACATTTTTGCTGATGCACCATGGTGTCCATGACCACCTTTTTTTGCCCCATAAGTTTTAAATACATAAGCTGAATATATTTGTAAGCTAAGATAAAATGTTACTAATGAAGATGCAAAAATAAATGCAAATATTTTTTTGATTTTTGTTGATTCAAATTGTTTTAATCTTCGTGCAAGAATAATATATCCCCATAAAGCAGCAAGATATGGAATAACTTTTAGAAACATTAACCAACTATCTTTTCTACTTGCTAGATTTTTTACATTTTCAATATCAAGTCCGAAACCATATATAAATGCATTTACAATATCTGCATATGTATGTGTAAAAAAACTATGTGTAAGATGTGCTAACCCACCAATTAAAAAAAGTGGAGCAAATGCATATCCTAAAGTATAAAATGTTTTTTCAAAATCGCTATTTAATATTTTTGAAGCTATATACATACCTGCATAAACAATACCAATAGAGAATAATACAGCATAAGAAAAAGCAAAAATCCCAACAGCATCTAAAGAACCAAAGTCAATATATTGTTTGGCTAAAACAGCTGTTTTACTCCAGATAAAGTCATCAACAATAGCAGTTCTTCCTAATCCATGGTGAAATCCCATAGTAATAGAAATAGCAGCAGTAATAAGTATAAATGCCCAAACTTCAGCTTTGTTGTATTTAAACTTTTCAAATAATGTTTTAGATGGTTTTACAAACTTAAAACTAACAGCATCACAAGCACTACTACAATCCATACATAAGGTACAATCTTCCATAGAATTCTTTTTATCAAAGGTAAATGGCTTTAGATTATATTCACAAGCTTTAGCACACTCAAATGTTCTACAATCACTACAATCCTCTTTATAAGTACCAAGCCATGTTGGCGCAAGTTTGCTATATGATTTCATTAAAGTTCCAATAGGACAGATATACTTACAATAGCTCATATCTTTATATAGATAATACATAGTAAAAGCTATAAGTGTTAAAGATGCAAAAAGCCAAGCAGTAGCTAATGGAACTTTCCAAAATCCAGGAACTGCATAATATATTGCCCACCAACCAAAAAATAGTAAAAATATACCTATAAATCTATTTTTTAAAAAGTTTGGCATATCTTTTTTTAGACCAAATTTTGTGATATATTTTCCTAAAAAACCGTGTGGACAAATTCCACAAAAAATTCTACCAAAAGATGTAAGAGTGACTACAACAAAAAGTGACCAAAATAGACCCCAGAAAAGGTATCTAGTAAATACATTTTCTTTTGTTGGTTCGGCAAAACCCATATATACACCATATACAAAAAGTGCTAAAACTAACACTTGAATTGTAGTTATGAATTTTTTGTTTTTAAATATATAGCCAAGAATTGGCATATTATAAATGTCATTCTTGTCTTTATTCTCTTTAAACTTTATCATTTTTTACCTTTTAGAATTTATATCTTAAGCCAGCATAATATGCTCTAGGAGCTGCTACTCTTATTGTTGCATCTTCCATATCATTACCATAGCCAACATTTACAAATTGATTATATTTTTTATCTAAAAGATTTTCTATTTTTCCAAATACTTCTAAAGATTTACTAATTTTATATTGAGTTCTTAAATTTATAACTTCATATCCAGATTGTTTATACAAATTTGATTCATCAGCATAGTAGCTACTTTTTACTATAAGTTCTGGTGAAACTGTAAGACCTTCAATTGGTCTAAAATCAACAGTTAAATTTAAAGTATGCTTTGAAGTTCTAGGAACAATATTTCCACTTAAATCTATTGGAGGTTGCCCACCATCATTTGGATTTATAGTGTATTGTTTAAATTTTGCATCTAAATATGTATATGCTGTTGAAAATGATACCATCTTGTTTCTATCACTATTTAACGCTAGCTCTAAACCTCTACTTCTCATATCTCCTAAATTACCGACTGACATGTCTTCATCCTCATCAGATGACCACATATAGCTACCAGCTCTTTTACCTATGTAGTTTTTTCTATCTAGTTGATAAATAGATGCATCATATTTAAAAAATGAAATATCTCCTCTAATTCCTAACTCTATATTATTTGTCTTTTCTATATCAAGAGTTGTTTGAATATCAAGTGTTGGATCTGATTGTAGTTTTTCAATGTTTTCACTTATTTGTTCTGCTGTAGGTGCTCTAAAACCTGTAGCATAACTTGTATAAATATTATGTGTATCACTTAGTTTATAATTAAATCCCAACCTATAAGTATTTGCATTATACGATGGTGCAGTGTTTAGAGTAGTATCAAGATTATTTTTATAATCATATTTTATATTATCATGTCTAAAGTTAATTGTTGAAGTTAAATCATTTGTTAATTGATTTTGTAACTCCACATATATGGCATTTATATCTTCATCATTATTAGAACTACCTGTTAAATCTCCTTGTGAAACTGATACTGCACTTGGTCCCCATCCACTTGAATAATCTATTTTAGCAGTTGATGAATTAGTTTGTTCATTTCTAGCTAAATCAATTCCAGCCATTATTGCCATTTTATCAAATGATCTTCTATACTCACTTTTTAATGTATTTTGAATCCATTCTTCATCAGATATTGTTTTGTGATCATCTTTAATTCCATCACTATCTGTATCAGTTGATGCAGAGAAATTAACAGTATCATCTTCATATCTTGAAACATTTAACATCACATTTGAATTGTCATCAAGATCATTTGAATAGGTTAAAAATGTTTTAAGTAATGTAGTATCATAATATCCAGAATAAGAAACTTCAGTAATACTTTCAGGATTTAGTTTTGATGCTGTCTCTCCGTGTATACTTGTACCATCTCCAGTTTTTCTTTTAGTATAATCAGCACCAAAAGTTATATCACTTGTTTCACTTAAATAGTGCTGATATTTTCCATTTATAGATTTGTGTTTTAAATAAGCATCATCCCAGTATCCATCACTATCCCTTACAGTTCCTTGTAATTGAAAAGCACCTGTCTCGAAACTTTGATTTGTAGAAGCTAGTATTCTTTTAAATCCAAAACTACCTAGTTCTGTTTCCAATTTTGAATTGCTAAGACCTTTAGGTCTTTTTGTAGTAATTACAATAGCACCTGCAATGGCATCATTTCCATATAGATAACTAGCACTTCCTTTAATAACTTTTATGCTCGCAATATTGTCTAAGTCAAGATTTATTTTTCCTGATGTTTCTTGTACTGGAACACCATCAATAACTACTGCAACTCCTGGTTTTTCACCCATATACATCTGATTGTCAATACCTCTTATGTGTATTTTAACTCTGTCATTTCCAACATTTGAAGCTGTAATTCCTGGAATTGTATTTAAAATATTTTCAACATTTGTAGGATTGATTTTAACTATATCTTCTTCTTTTATAATAGTTGTATTTGAAACTTCTAATTGTTTTGTTTCAAACTTATCATCAATTGTTGAAGACTCAACACTAATTATCCCTAAATTATCTGTTGCATTTAACATAGATACTGCTAATAATGCTGCTATTGAATACTTGATTTTCATTAGTTCCCTTAATTTATTAATTTAATTAAGGGATTTTATCTTTGATTTGTTAATTAGATGTTAAATTTAATAACTTTTTCTTATTCCCACTCTAATTGGTCATAATAGTTATTGATATTGTTATTGTTTAGCTGATTATAATATGGTATATTTTTATACATACCTATTTGAACTAATTTTTTTACATCTTCTCTATCTATCTCATCTTCATATGCTTTTTTTACATCTCTTTTTAAAATTTGTAGATATTCTAATGATGGTTTATATGAGTCTTTATCATATTCATTTCCATGACCACCTAGCATATATTTAGCATTTAATTTACTTAAATTTTCTAGTGCTTCAATCCATCCATCTATATTTGATGCTTTTCTATAGTTTAACATTCGACCATTAAATACCATGTTTCCAACAAACAAAAAGCTATCATCTTTACTATATATTGCTATATCTGATTTCTCTTCACTTACTTCACTTGGCTTTATAATCTCTAAAGTTTTTTTACTACCTTTTATTTTATACCCACCATCAACTAAGGTATCTGCTTTTACAATTGTTGTATTTTTAAAAACTTCTTTAGATGTTATTTTTTCTATTCTTACAAATTTAGATTTGAACTCTTTTATTTCATCATTTATTGTTTTATGTCCAACAATTTTTGAGCCTATACTTTTGAAAAAAGAAGCACCAGAAACTCTATCATCATGAAAGTTTGATAAAACTACGTGTGATACCTCTTTAGATGGATACTTCTTTTTCATAATAGTATAAAACTCTTTTGCAAAGTTATATGTAGGACCCGCATCAAGTGCAACTAAACTATCACCTATATCAACATAACACATATTTGATACAAAACCTTTATTTTGTTTAGTTGGTGGGTTAAAGTCACCAATAACACAATGTATATCTTTTGTTATACTTATTGGTTTTAAATCATAAAAGTTTGCACTTAATGCTGATATTGCTAAAACCGTACTTAATATTATTTTTCTCATTTTATTTTTCCCTTATTATTTCTAAAACTTCATCAACTGTTAAAAGTTTACCAGTACTTTTAACAATGCCATCTACAACAAATCCAGGAGTATTCATAACACCATAATCCATAATCTTAACCAAATCATCAACTTTTTCAACACTATGAAATCCACCAATTTGACCAATGGCTTGTTTAGCTACATCTTCAAGTGCTTTACATTTTGCACAACCAGTTCCTAATATCTCTATTTTCATATTTTTTTCCTTTTTTATAAAATAAAGTTAAACAAATAACCTATACAAATGATTCCTAAACCAACAATTCCAAAAAATAAAGCTATAAGTTTAATATGCAATATTCTTTTTAAAATCATAGCTTCAGGAAGACTAAGAGCAGTAACTGCCATCATAAATGCTAATGCAGTACCAAGTAGCATCCCTTTTGCTGTTAAAACTTCAACTAACGGCATAACACCAGCTGCATTTGAATACATAGGTATACCCATAAGAACAGCTACTATTACTGCAAAAGGATTATTTGCCCCTGCATAAGATGCTATAAAATCAGCAGGAACATACCCATGAATAAATGCACCAATACCAACACCAATTAAAACATAAATCCAAATCTTTTTAAATATATCTTTTGTATAGTCCCAAGCCTCTTTTACCCTTTGTTTAAATGTAAGAGTTATTTTTACCTCGGAGAGTTCACCCTCCATTGGTGTAACATCAAGTAAAATATACTTATCCATATTCATTCTACCTATTGCATATCCACCTAGAATAGCTACAAGTAAACCAAATCCAATATAAATTGCAGTTATTTTCCAACCAAATAGACCAAAAAGTAAAGCTATTGCTATCTCATTATTCATTGGACTACTTATTAAAAAAGAGAATGTTACCCCTAAAGGTATTCTAGCTTGAATAAATCCTAAAAATAAAGGTATAGCACTACAGCTACAAAAAGGTGTAATGACACCAAAAAGTGCAGCTAATATATTTCCTACAAATGGTGATTTTCCTTGTAAGTAAGCTCTTACATATTCAGTGTTAAAGTGAGTTCTTAAATAAGATACAACAAAGATGATAGTTATAAGCAAAAACCATATTTTTATAGTATCATAGATAAAAAAGTTAACAGCATCATTTATGCTTCCTGTAAGCCCAAGAATATCAACAGTAAAATAATCAACAGTTTCTTTCCACATTATTCTAACTCACTTTTTATTTGTTTAATTTTACAACCTTTATTTAGTTTTGGAATTTCGAGTTGCAAAAAACTAATCTCTTTTAAAATATTTTGACGAAACTTATCCATTGGTGTTCTTACACTGTAGTATGCCCAACGACCCCGACGATTAACTTTTAAAAAACCTGCATCTTTTAAAATTTTTAGATGTCTTGATACTCTTGACTGTATCATATCAAAAGAGTTTTCTATATCACATACACAAATTTCACCGTTTATATTTATAAAGTGTAATATTTTAACTCTTGTTTCATCATTAATAGAACCAATAGTTTTTAAAAATATATCCATATATTTGAATCCTTTAAATATTATGATTTATTGTATCATAAAAATTATTATATATCAAGATATATTGATATAAAATATATTTTACCTTTTTCTGTAACTTAATGCTTCAATGATATGATTAGTATCAATTAAATCACTTTTATTTAAATCAGCAATAGTTCTTCCAACTTTTAAAACTTTATTTATAGCTCTAAATGATAAAGCAAACTTTGCAATAGATATATCTAAAATATTTTGAGCACTTTTTGTTAAAATACAATACTTTAATATATCTACATCATTTAGTTTTCCATTTAGCTGTTTTTGACCACGAAGTTTTTGTAGTTTAAAAGACTCAATTACTTGTGAATGTAGTTGTTGTGATGTTACATCAGATAGATCATCTTTTGTTACCTCATTCATAGTTACATAAAGATCAATTCGATCTAAAAATGGGTCTGATATTTTATTTTTATATCTTTGTTTCTCTATATCACTACATCTACATACTTTTGATTTTGCCAATAAATTTCCACAAGGGCAGGGATTCATAGCACAAATAAAAAGGAACATAGTGGGATATTTAACCTTACTATTAACTCTAGATATTGATATCTCATTATCTTCTAGTGGTTCTCTCATAGCTTCTAAAACTGTTTTAGCAAAGTGTGGTAGTTCATCAAAAAAAAGTATTCCATGATTTGAAAGTGCAACTTCACCAATTTGAGTACCACCTACAATTGAAGCTTTTGTTGAACTGTGATGTGGAGATATAAAAGTTCTTTGTGGTATAAAAGTAGGGTGCTTGGCTTGAAGTGATTCCATTTTAGCTATATCTAAAATCTCCTCAAGATTCATAGGTGCTGTAATATGTTTTAATCTTTTTGCAATCATACTTTTTCCACATCCTGGACTCCCTTCTAGGATTAAATTATGATTACCTGCCGCACTTATAAGCGCTGCTTTTTTTGCTATTGTTTGCCCTTTTATATCTTTGAAGTCTATATCATATTTTTGTGTGTAGAAATATTTTGTATTGTTTATCTCTATATGTTTGTGTGCAAATATTTTATTATCTACTTTATGAGGTGACTTATCATCATTTTGGAAAAAGTCTATTGCTTCATTTAAAGTTGAAACAGCATATATGTTTATATTTGGTATTGTTGAAATTTTATCTATAGACTCTTTAGGGATTAGAACATTCTTTATTTTTCCCTGTCTTACAAGTGATAGTATTAATACAAATATAGACTTTGTATCTTTTAAGTTTCCATTTAGTCCTAATTCACCAAATACATAAAAATCATCCATATTTATTTTAGTTTCTTGTAAAGCTATAAGTAAGGCTATAGATAGGTCAACTTGACTACCTTTTTTAGCAATTTCAGATGGTGATAGATTTATAGTTATCCTTTTTGGAGGAAATTTAAACTCATTTGTTAGTAAGGCAGATTTTATTCTGTCTTTTGATTCTTGAATTGCAGTATTTGCCATTCCCACAATACTAAAGCTTGGAAGTCCTTTTGTAAAGGTGGATTCTACATCAATACTTACAGCATCTATACCATCTATTGAAGCGCATTTTAAAGATTTCATTCTGTTATCCTTTTCTTAGTTATCATATAGTACATAAAAAAATAAAGAATACTTAAAAAGATTACAAAATGCAATGTTTTTAATAAAAAATTATAAATTATAATTAAAATTATTAGTTCATAATTATTGTAGTTACTTTAAGGAATGCTCACTATAATAAAAAGTTATAGTTTAAAGTGGTATTAAAAATTTGATAAATAAAATTAGGAAATAATATGCAAAAACACAAAGTTATACCGACAAATAAAGAGATAGTTATGGATGAAAACGATTTTATTGTATCTAAAACTAACACTAAAGGTGTTTTAACATACTGTAATGAAATTTTTATAGAGATGGCAGGATACGAAGAGAGTGAACTATTAGGTAAAAATCATAATATCATTAGACATCCAGATATGCCAAAGGTTGCATTTAAACTTGTATGGGATACTATTAGTAAAGGTAAAGAGTTTTTTGCTTTTGTGAAAAATATAACTAGAGCAGGAGATTTTTATTGGGTATTTGCACATATCTCACCAGATTATGATCAAAATGGTATAATTACAGGATATACATCGGTTAGAAGAGCTCCAAATAGATCTGCAATCTCTGCTATTATACCTTTGTATAAACAGATGGTACAAGCCGAATGTAATGGAAGTATGGATACAAGCAGTAAAATATTATATGACTTTCTAGATACTAATAATATTGGCTATGAAGAGTTAATTTTATCTTTACAAGAAGATATATAATATGTTTAACTTTATATTTAAAATAAATACATTTAAATTTGTAAAAATAATATTAGTATTATTAGCATTAGTTATCGCATTTAGTTTAGCTTATATTTTAATTACACCAATTGGAATAGCTTCAAATATTATAATAATATATACAATTCTCTCTGTAATTATGTTTATATTAACAGTAGTTGCAATTATTGCAATAAATAAATACACAAATGAGATTAAAAAAATATCAAAAGTTACACAGAATGCATCAGCAGGAACTTTAACTCATAGAATAATTGATATTGATAGAAGTGAAGAGATAGGTCAGTTAGCTTGGGATGTAAACAATTTACTTGATCAACTTGAAACTTTTGTAAGAGATTTAGAATCATCATTAAAATTAATAAGTGCTGGAAAATCACATAGAAAAATGTTACCAAAAGGTTTACATGGTGATTTTGCAAAAACTTCGCAATCAGTAAATAAAATTTTAGCAGATATAGCAACGGCACAAAGTAAAGATGCATTTATACAAGATTTACTTGAAGTTATTAAGGAATATGAGCAGGGTATTTATCTTAAACAGATTGATACCAAAGGTATGCAAGAGGATATAATAGGTCTTGCAGACGGTATAAATCAATTAGGTAAATCTCTGGCTAATTTGAGTTTTATGAATTTAAAAAATGGACTCTCTTTACAAAGAGGTTCTAATATATTAAGTAAAAATGTAAAAATGCTTAGTACATCATCTTCAGAACAAGCATCATCTTTAGAGCAGACAGCAGTAGCTCTTGAAGAGATAACAAATACTATAAAAAATAGTAATCAAAATACAATTAAAATGCAAGAGTATTCAAGTAAAGTTTCAGACTCTGTAGTTGATGGATTAAAACTAGCATCACAAACAGCCTCATCTATGGAAGAGATAAATGATGAGGTAAATGAAATAAATGAAGCAATATCAGTAATAGACCAAATAGCATTCCAAACAAATATATTATCTTTAAATGCAGCAGTGGAAGCTGCAACAGCAGGAGAAGCAGGAAAAGGATTCGCAGTTGTTGCCCAAGAGGTAAGAAATCTGGCCTCTAGAAGTGCAGAAGCTGCAAATCAGATTAAAGCTATTGTTTCAAATGCAACAATTAAAGCAGATGATGGAAAATCTTTAGCCAATAATATGATTGATGGATATAATCTATTAAATACAAATATTCAAAATACAGTAGAACTGATTAAAGATGTTACAAGTGCAAGTAAGGAACAAGAAATTGGAATTTCACAAATAAATGATGCAGTTGCTCTCTTAGATAAAGGTACTCAACAAAGTGCTAGAGTAGCACATGAAACAAATGAAGTTGCACAAGAATCAAATCAAATAGCAATTGCAATTGTTAACGAAGCTAGTACTAAAGAGTTTAAAGGGAAAGATACTTTATAACTTAAGTAAAACTAGCTTTGATAATATTTATATTATTGTTTATTTGCTTCCATTGCTAATAATTTAGTATTTAAATAAAATGTTCCA
>CBFDEF010000029.1:0-21173 GCA_965603755.1 uncultured Arcobacteraceae bacterium | reverse complement strand
AAAAGAGACATTTATTATGTAGCAAGTAAAGATATAGATATATCTAAACTAAAAGATGGAGACTATATTGGTATATATACTAATATACAAGGGCTTGATGTCACACATACTGGTATCATTGTATTAAAAAATAGTTTAGTTTATTTACGACATGCAAGTTCTAAAAAGATGAAAGTTATTGATAGTTTATTAGTTAAGTATATATCTTCTACGAATGGGATAATTGTATATCGTAATGATAATTAGCATTTAAAATAATCTACAAATATAAACAACAAAGTAATATTCTATTATAATTCAAAAAATGGAGAAAACAATGAAAATAAAACAAATAAAAAAAATGATAATTTCTGGAATAAGTGTTACAACTAATAATGAAAATGAGACAACAGACGGTAAAGAGAGAATAGCTCAATTATGGGAAGATTATACTCATAATAATATATATACTAAAACACTTAATAAAGTAAAAGATATATCTATGTATGGTGTTTATTCAAACTATCTATGCGAAAATAATGGAGACTTTGATTTTACTGTAGGTGTAGAGGTTACAAAAGCTAAAAATGCAATAACTATTGAAAATGAAAGATACCTTGTATTTTCAAAAAAAGGGGAGTTTCCACAAATTACCTTTGATACTTGGGAAGAGATATTAGAATACTTTGAAAATAATAATGAATATAAAAGAAAATACTCTGTAGACTTTGAAAAATACTCTGAAGAAGATGAGATTGAGATCTATATATCAATAGAAAAGTAAAAATATAATATAAATTTTTTTACTTACTATTTTATCTATGCTACACTATTGCTATATTAAATATATATAATATTTATAAAAACTTTCAAAAAGGTTGTTTATGAGTTTATTGGAACAAAAAAGCTTTATAAAAGGGATAATCCCTTTTGATAGCTTGGATGATTATAGTTTAGAAAAACTAACCCAACATCTTGATATTGTTTATTTTAAAAAAGATGAGGTGATTTTAAATAATAAAGAAAAGCCACAATACCTATACTTTATCATTAAAGGTGTTGTCCAAGAGATAGATGAAGATGAAGTTTTATCTGTATATACTCATAATGAATATTTTGACCCTATAAGTTTGATTGAAAATAAAGTAAAACATAACTTTGTAGTGGTACAAGAAACTATATGCTATGTACTAAAAAGGGAATTCTTTCTATCTTTTATATATGAACATGAAAATATAGAGCGTTATTTTTTCCAAACAATATCAAATAAATTAAACTCAAATATAACAAATCAACAAAACAAAGAGTTTGTAAGTTTTATGGTATCACGAGTAAAAGATGCTTATTTACAACAAGCAATTATTTTAGAATCAAATGAAACCATATATGATGCAGTAACAATTTTAAAAAAGAATAGATGCTCCTCTTTACTTGTAAAAGATGATAAAAATGGATTAGGGATAGTTACAGATACAGATTTTAGAGATAAAGTGATTTTAAATCGACTAAGCTTTGATGATAAAGTAGCAAAAATAGCTACATATAAACTAAAGTATATAAGTAGTGAAGAGTTTTTATTTAATGCACAATTGACTATGAATAAACATAGTGTAAAAAGATTGATAGTTCAAGATAATAATACTAAAGATATAGTTGGTATTTTAGATATTGTAGCACTTACTAGTTTTTTTGCTTCACATACTTATTCTGTAACTTTAGAAATAGAAAATGCCTCAAGTGTAGATGAACTTAAAAGTGCAAGTGATAACTTTATAAATGTTATACGGACACTATATGCAAAAGGTGTAAAGGTACGATATATATCTAAACTAGTAGAGCAGTTAAATAGTAAGCTATTTCATAAACTTTTTGAACTAATAGCTCCATTAGAACTTATAGAACAATCAACTTTAATAATTATGGGAAGTGAGGGTAGGGGTGAACAGATACTACGAACTGACCAAGATAATGGTTTGATACTTAGTGATGATTGTAGTATAAGCCAAGAGGTTATAGAAAAGTTTGCTAAACAGTACACTTCCCATTTACTTGATTTTGGTTACCCAGCTTGTGATGGAAATATTATGATAAACAACCCATACTGGAGAGTAAAGTTTAGCGACTTTAAAATTAGAATTTATAAATGGGTACACTCTAATAAACTTGAAGATTATATAACTCTTGCTATATTTTATGATGCTGTTTGCGTTTGCGGTAACGAAAAGCTTTTAGATGAGCTTAAAATATATATACATAATATCTGTACACATACACCATCGTTTCAGTCATTTTTTGCAAAACCTATTTTAAACTTTGATACACCGTTAAATATGTTTGCATCTTTTAAAGTAGATAAAAATAATCATAAAAATGAACTTGATATAAAAAAAGGTGGGATATTTGCTATAGTTCATGGTGTAAGGGCACTTAGTTTAGAGTATGACATAACACAAACTAACACAGTAGAGAGACTAAAAGAGCTAAATAACCAAGAGGTACTAGATAGAGAGACTACAAGTGAACTTATAGAGGCTTTTAATTTTCTATTAACTATTAGATTAAAAACAAGGCTAGATAAAATTGACTCTGGAATAGATCTAGATAACTATATAAATCCAAGTAAATTGAATACTTTAGAAAAAGATCTATTAAGGGATAGTTTTAAAATAGTTGATAATTTCAAGAAGTTTTTAATATACCACTACAAACTAAATATGTTGAGCTAATATGTTTAGAACTATAAAAAACTATATCAATAAAAAAGGTTTAAAAGATGATAAATACTTATCTCTTTTTGAACCATACTTTGGAGATGAATATATATGTTTTGATTGTGAAACTACAGGATTAAACCCTAAAATAGATGATATTATCTCAATTGGTGCTGTTGTAATTAAAAATAACAAAATATTAACTAGTCGAAAATTTGAAAGATTTGTAAAGCCTAAAACAGCATTACAAGAGGAGTCTATAAAAATACACCAAATTAGGCAGTGTGATTTAGAAAATGCGCAAGATGTTGATGATGTGATAGTTGAGTTTTTAGAGTTTATCGAAAATCGTCCACTTGTAGGTTACTATTTAGAGTTTGATGTAGCAATGATAAACAAATATATAAAACAAAAGATAGGTATTACACTACCAAATAGACAAATAGAGGTATCTGGGCTTTATTATGATAAGGTTGTTGGTACAATACCTGCTGGAAATGTAGATTTAAAATTTGATACAATTATGAAAAAGCTCGAACTTCCAAAATTATCGAAACACGATGCGATAAATGATGCAATTATGACATCTATGATTTTTTTAAAACTAAATAAGTGATTTTAATAGATATCTTATATCTCCTTATATTATATTTTAAGTTACAGAAAGTAACGAATCTTTTTTTTAAATATAACTTTAATTATAATATTAAAATGCTATTCAAATGCTATTTAATAAACTTATAATAGAATTATACAAATTAAAAAAATAAGGTAAAAAATATGAGTGAAATTTTCAATCCAATAAAAAAGAATTTTAAAGAACCATTGATAAAGAATATGTGTGAGTATCATGATTTAGTTTCTGAATTTGATGCTGATTATGAGGGGACTTGGGCTAAATTTGCAAATGAAAAAATTGATTGGTTCGAACCATTTGATACTGTTTTAGATGAATCTAAAGCACCATTTTATAAATGGTTTGATGGTGGAAAAATGAATGTTGCATATCAATGTGTTGATAGACATTTAAAAACTAAAAAGAATAAAGCTGCAATTATTTTTGAAGGTGATAATGGTGATCAGCAAATTATTACATATAGAGAACTAGCATATAAAGTAAGTAAAACTGCAAATATGTTTAAAAATCAATTCAACATCAAAAAAGGCGATAGAGTTGTTGTTTATATGCCAATGATTCCTGAAGCTGCTGTAACAATGCTTGCATGTGCCAAAATTGGTGCAATTCATTCAATTGTATTTGGTGGATTTTCAGCTGAAGCACTTAGAGATAGAATTAAAGATGCACAAGCAAAGCTTGTTGTAACTGCAGATGGTGCTTTTAGAAAAGGTAAGCCATATATGCTAAAACCAGTTGTTGATACTGCTTTAGAATCAGGTTGCCAATGTGTTGAAAAAGTTTGTATAGTTGAGAGAAATGGTGAAGATATTAATTGGGTTCCAGGTAGAGATTATGCTTATAATGAACTGATTAAAACTGAATCAAGTCATTGTGTATCAGAACCTATGGATAGTGAAGATCCTCTATTTTTATTATACACAAGTGGAAGTACAGGAAAACCAAAAGGTGTTCAACATAGTTCTGCTGGATATATTTTATGGGCTCAGATGACTATGGAGTGGGTATTTGATATAAAAGATAATGATACTTTTTGGTGTACAGCTGATGTTGGTTGGATTACAGGGCATACATATATAGTTTATGGACCACTTGCAGCAGGAGCTACTACAGTTATGTTTGAAGGAGTTCCAACATTCCCTGATGCTGGAAGATGTTGGAGAATGGTTGAAGAGTATAGAATCAACCAATTTTATACAGCACCAACGGCAATAAGACTATTACATAAAACAGGTGAAGATGAGCCAAGCAAATATGACCTAAGTAGTTTAAGAATACTAGGTACAGTTGGTGAGCCGATTGATCCTCCTGCATGGAAATGGTACTATGAACAAGTTGGAAACTCTAATTGTTCTATTGTTGATACATATTGGCAAACAGAAACAGGGGGACATATTGTATCTCCACTGCCAGCTGCCACTCCTATTAAACCAGCATGTGCAACATTTCCGTTACCTGGAATAGCGGCTGAAATTATAGATGAAGATGGTATACAAACTGAGATAGGGGAAAAGGGGTTTTTATGTATTACAAAACCTTGGCCATCTATGATAAGAACAATCTGGAATGATCCTGAAAGATTTGAAAAGTCTTATTTTGGAGATTGTAAAAAAGATGGAAAGCCTGTATATTTTTCTGGTGATGGTGCTATGATGGATGATGAGGGGTATATCACTATTACAGGACGTACTGATGATGTTATAAATGTATCTGGACATAGAATGGGTACAGCAGAAGTTGAAGCTGCTATTAAAAAACATACAAATGTAGCTTCAGTAGCGGTTGTAGGAAAGCCTCATGAGATTAAAGGTGAGGGTATATTTGCATATATTGTACTAAAATCTGATGATGGTATCGCAGATGAGTTAGAAACAATGAAAGAGATAAACAAACTTATCAAAGCAGAGATAGGTGCTATTGCACTTTGTGATGATATGGCATTTGTACCAGACTTACCAAAAACAAGATCTGGTAAAATTATGAGAAGAATTTTAAGATCTATTGTAAAAGGTGAAAAAATCACTCAAGATACATCTACTTTAGAAGATCAATCAATCGTAGGGACTATTGAAGGTATTGTAAACTCTTAATAGAATCATATAAATGAACAAATAAAAAAGCTCCTAATCTTAGGGGCTTTTTTTTATTTAAATACAAATTAGTTAAAGCAGATTTTATTAAAATTGATGTTACTATTGTTAATGTTTTTAGTACAAATAGTGTTGTACAATAAAAAGTTAAGAGTTTATTTAAGTAAAAGGTAAAAAGTGAGAATTGAAAAAAAAGAGTTTTTAATATATGTTATGATTGCAATAACACTTGTGGTCCCATTAACTGTTGGTTTATATTTACAAAGCTTTGCATTATGGAGATTTGTTAGTCTTCCTCTACACTCAACAATGGAAAGTATAGGTGGTATAATTGCATTTATATTAAGTGTTATTATATTTATGATGTATCAAAAAACATTAAAATTTAATCAATTTCACAGAGCTTCTTTTGCTTTATTGTCTATGGGTGTGTTTGATATTTTTCATGCTATTGTTTATCCTGGTGAACTTTTTGTTTGGCTTCATTCATTAGCAATATTTTTTGGTGGATTATTATTTAGTTTTGTTTGGGTTCCAGATACTAAAGTATCAAGAAAAGTTTATTTGTATCTACCTGCTGGTGTTGTACTGATATCAGTTTTAATATCTGTTGTATCGATACTATTTCCATCTATAGTTCCACAAATGTTAACAAGTAAAAAAGAGTTTACAGATACTGCAAATTTATTAAATATGTTTGGTGGGGTTTTATTTGTTGTTGCTGCATTCTATTTTATAAAAAATTATTTAAAAGATGAACAACTTGATGATTTGTTATTTGCAGGTCATGCTATGTTATTTGGTTCTGCTGGGGTGTTATTCTTTTTTTCATCTTTATGGGATATCTCTTGGTGGTTTTGGCATGGGTTAAGACTTCTAGCTTATGTTATATCTTTATATTTTATACTTCATATTTTTTATAAAAACATGAAAAAACTTGAAATCTCAAATGATTTGACGATAAAAAATAATAATGAACTTAAAGAATCAATAAAACTTTTAAAAGAGTATAAAAGTGCAATTTATGAAGGAAGTATAATATCTATAGCTGATTTAGAAGGTAGAATTACTTATGTAAATGAACAGCTTTTATCTATAACTGGATATAAAGAAGATGAGTTAATAGGTAAACCTCATAACATTTTTAGAGATTCAAATACACCAAAATCTGTTTTTAAAGAGATGTGGGAAACAATACAAAATAAAAAAACATATAAAGGTCTTATTAAGAATAAGAAAAAAGATGGTAATTCATTTTATGTAAAAATAACAGTTGTCCCTATTTTAGATATAAATGGTGATGTTTTTGAATATTTAGCATTAAGGGATGATGTTTCAGAGCTTGTTAAAAGTCAAAAAGAACTTAAAAAACATTTTTTTACAGATTCACTTACAGGATTACATAATAGATTTAGATTAAATGATGACTTAAAAGAGTTTGAAAATCCACACATAGCACTTGTAAATATTGATAATTTTAAAAGTGTAAATGACTTTTATGGTCAGATGTTTGGAGATAAAGTGATAAAAGAGGTTGGAAAAATTATTTTTGACCTATCCTATAAGTATAAATATAAAATTTATAGAAATCATGGAGATGAGTTTGCTGTTGTTTCAGCAAAAGATGAAGATTTTATGATTTTTGAACAACATATAAAAGATATGATTCTGTTTGTCGCAAATACAAAAGTTTTGATTGATAATAATGAATTGCATATTGAATTAACAGCTGGAATATCAAAAGGAAAACAAGAGATAATAAATGCAGATTTAGCATTAAAAGAAGCAAAAAGATCTCAAAAAACAGTAGTAAGATATAATGATAATCTTGATATTCAAAAGATATTTGAAACGAATATACAATGGTCTAAAAAAATAAAAGAAGCTTTAGAAGATGATAGAATCCAGATGGCACTACAGCCATTATATTCAAATAGTCAAAATAGAGTTACTAAATATGAATCACTAGTAAGGTTGGTTCAAAAAGATGGAGAGGTTATATCACCATTTTTCTTTCTTGATGTTGCAAAAAGAACAAAGCTTTATGGTCAAATAACAAGAAGAGTTATTAAAAAATCATTTACTATATTAAATAAAACTGATAAAGAGATTAGTATAAATATTTGTGCAGAGGATATTTTTGATGATGAGACCAGAATATATTTATTAAACTCTATAAGAGATAATGCAAATTCAAATAGATTAGTTATAGAGTTAGTAGAATCAGAAGGTATTGAGAACTTTTCAGATATTAAAGAGTTTATGGATGAGATAAAAAGTTATAATGTAAAGCTTGCCATTGATGATTTTGGTACAGGTTATAGTAATTTTGAATATCTATTAAAACTTGATGCAGATTATATTAAGATTGATGGTAGTATGATAAAAAATATAGATACAGATCCTAATAGTTATAGTGTAGTTGAGACAATTGTATCTTTTGCAAGGAAAAATAATATGAAAGTTATAGCAGAATATGTATCTAGTCAAGCTATACAAGATAAAGTATTAGAATTAGGGATAGATTTTTCACAAGGTTATCATATAGATGAGCCTAGATTTTGGGAGGATATAAAATGAGACTATATTCAATAATATTATTTGTAATTGTTTTTATATCTTCTACTTTATTTATATTTATCAATAAAAAAGAAGATACTATCAAAGTAGGGCTTTTATATTCAAAAACTGGATCAATGTCAGTTGAGGAAAAAGTAATTGCACAGATACTTTATTATAAAGTTCAAAAAATAAATGAATCAGGTGGTCTACTAAATAAAAAAGTCCAGATTGTAGAGTATGATGGAAAATCAAATGCTGCTGATTTTGCAAAAGGTGCTGAGTTTTTAATAAATAAAGGTGTTAAAACAATCTTTGGGTGTTGGACATCAGCTTCAAGAAAAGCTGTAAAACCTATAGTTGAAAAAAACAATGCAGTTTTATTTTATCCTGTTCAATATGAAGGTGTTGAGAAGTCTGATAATATAGTATATCTAGGGGCTACTTTAAATCAACAAATTAATCCAACACTTAGTTATATATTAAAAAGTCATGGAAAAAGGGTTTATATTGTAGGGTCTGATTATATTTATCCTAGAATGAATGGTATATATTTAGATGAGATGTCAAAACTAATAGAGCTAGATATAGTTGGAAAAAGTTATTCTCCATTAGGGTCATTGGATTTTAAAGAGCTTGTAAATAATATTAAAAAATCAAAACCAGATGTAATTATCAACACACTAAATGGTAATAGCAATAAAGCATTTTTCAAAGAACTACAAAATCAAAATATAACAGCTACTAATATACCTGTTTTTTCAATGAGCATAGATGAAAGTACATTAAACAATATTTCGAAAACAATTGATAATAAAATTTTAGATGGACACTATATTACAAGTAGCTATTTTAATTCAATTAAGAGTTTAGAAAATAATAAACTAAAAGAATCTCTTAAGAAAATATATGGTAATGAGTTTGTCCTTACAAACAGTGGATATAATACAAGCGTAGCTGTTGATATTTGGAAAAAAAGTGTTTTATTAACAAAAAGTATAGACCCTATAAACTTTCTTGATTTTATCAAGTTAAGTAGTATTAATACAATATCTGGTATCTTTTATATAGATACAAATAATAATACATATAAAAATATGAGAATAGGTAAAATAATTGATAATAATATTGAGATAATATGGAGTTCAGATGTTTTAGTAAGACCTCGACCATTTCCGCAATTTATGCCCGAAAATTTTTGGCTTGACAGTGAAAAAAAACTATATAAAAATTGGGATAATAATTGGCAAGCCAAATCACATAAAGAAGGTGTAAAATGAGTAGATGGTATACAGTACATATAAAAAATGAGATATTATTTTGGTTCTTTTCACTTGCACTTGTTCCGTTATTGGTTTTAACAAGTGTTAACTATATCTATCAAAAAGTTCAATATAAAGAGATGTCTAAAGAACACTTATCTTTATTATTAGAAAAAAAACTTTCTAGTGTAAATGAAAAACTATATACTATAAGTAAAGAGATTGAAATTTTATCAGAAACTTCAAATATTAAAGAAGCATTGGTGACATATAAAAATGAGTTTGAAAAAAATGGCAAAAAATTTAATTCTACTATCCCTTTACATGAAAAGTTTTTTTATAAAGTTTTAAGTGAGAATGGTTTTTATGATATTTTTCTTATATCTACTAGTGGTGATATTGTTTATAGTGTTACAAAAGAGTCTGATATTGGTACAAACTTAATGTCTGGTGTTTATTCTAAAACAAATCTAGGTAAAGTTTATAAAAATTCAATGTCACTACTTGAAACAGAATTTAGTGATTTTGAATATTATTTACCATCAAATAGTGATGCTGCTTTCATATCTATACCAGTATATGGAGAGAATGAAATCTTGGGAGTTCTTGCAATACAGATTAATAATCAAAAAATAATTGAAATATTTAATGATAAAAAAGGTTTAGGTGAAACAGGTGAGTTTTTTGCTGCAAAAATAAATAAATATAACAATATAATCTCTACAACACCACTTAAAAATAATAAAAAATCAGTGTTGGAAGAGTTTCAGTTTCCTGACAATAAAGAGTTACCTGTATATAAAGCAGCCAATGGTGAACAAGGTGTAGGTATATTAAATGATTATGTTGGTGATGAGATAGTTGCAGCTTGGGGATATATTCCAACTTTAAGATGGGGTGTGGTTGTAAAAATGGATTTAAAAGAGGTATTAAAGCCTATTGATAACCTTAGATTTTACTCTATTTTGATTTTGTTTTTTGTTTCACTTGGAATTATTGCGGCAATTCTTACTGCTATTAAGCATATAGTGGAGCCAATTGAAAAACTTACAATTGGTGTTCAAAAATTTGCAAATGGTAAGATGCAAACTGCTGTAGATGTTGATGTAGATAATGAGATAGGAGAGCTTTCTAAAAACTTTAATGAGATGGCAGTATCTCTAAAATCATCACAAGATACAATTCAAAAATATGCAAATGAACTAGAAGAAAAAGTACAAATAAGAACAAATGAACTAGAGTCTACAAAAAACAACTTAGAGCAAAGTAGTTTAAATATGAAAAAATATTTAAGTATAGTAGATAAGTATGTAATAACATCCTCGACTGATAAGAAAGGTGTTATTACAAAAGTCAGCATCGCATTTTGCAATATTACTGGTTACTCAAAAGAGGAACTAATTGGAAAAAAACATAATATAATAAGACATCCTGATATGAGTGATGATTTTTATAAAGATTTATGGAAAACAATTGCTAAAGGTGAAACTTGGAGTGGAGAATTAAAAAATCAAAGAAAAGATGGCTCATTTTATTGGGTTAGTGCTACTATTACTCCTGTATTTGATGAGAATGGTGATATTAAAGAGTATACATCTATACGACAAGATATAACTGATAAAAAAAGAGTTGAAGAGTTATCTATTACAGACCAGCTAACAAAACTAAACAATAGACTAAAACTTGAAGAGGTATTTAATACAGAGATTGAAAGATCAAAAAGATATAATCAAGAGTTTTCTATGATATTACTTGATATTGATCATTTTAAATTAGTTAATGATAATTATGGTCATGATGTAGGTGATGAAACATTAAAAGATGTTGCTAAGATATTAACACATAGTGTAAGAGCAACAGATACTGTTGGAAGATGGGGTGGTGAAGAGTTTATTGTTGTTGCTTCACAAACAAATCTTGAACAAACAATGATACTAGCAGAAAAAATAAGAAAAAATATTGAAAATCATAAATTTAAAGTAATAGGTACTAAAACATCTAGTTTTGGAGTATCTACTTTTAAGAGCAATGATACTCAAGAAACTCTGGTAAAAAGAGCTGATGATGCACTATATAAAGCAAAAGATGGTGGAAGAAACTGTGTAGTTACACTTGAAGAGGTATAGAGTAATTATATACTCTCTACTTTTTGGCTATTGAGGTAAACTTTCCTCAATAGCTTCTTGAACTTTAATAGCTTGAAAGTGTTCTTTTACATCGTGGCATCTTACAATAGAAGCGCCTCTTTTTATACTATCAAGGTGTATTGTTAAAGTCCCTGGAAGTCTATCTTGAATTTCACTTGGTACAATTTTATCTATCAAAGATTTTCTACTTGCGCCTATTAAAATCTCACATCCAAAATGTTTAAAATGTTCCATATTTTTAAGAAGTGTTAAATTGTGTTCTAAAGTTTTTCCAAAACCAATCCCTACATCAAGTATAATGTTTTTTATCCCAAACTCTTTTGCTTTTTGAATTCTTTGTTTAAAGAAGTTGTCTATATCTATTATAATATTTTCATAGTTTGGATTATCTTGCATTGTTGATGGATCTTTTTGCATATGCATTATTACTATTGAGGCATCATATGAAGCAGTTAATTTAGCAATTTCATCGTTTTGTAATCCAGTAATATCATTTACAATTTTAAACCCACTTTTAAGTGCATATTCAATTACGCTTGGTGTATAGCTGTCTATACTAAAAATAGCCTTTTCAAATAGCTTATTTTGCTTTATAGCATCACATATAGGTTTTATTCGCGTCAACTCTTCATCTTGAGATACAGCAACACTTCCTGGACGACTTGAAACTGCTCCTATATCTATGATATTTGCTCCATCATCTATCATATTTAAAGTTGCATCAACAGCGCTTTGCCCACAAAATCTACTTTGTGAAAAAAAGCTGTCATCATTTGCATTTATTACACCCATGATTTTTGTTGGAAACTTTTTTGTATTTACAAATGATTTTAACTCTTGTGCTAAACTTTTTAATCCAAATGGTTGAGCTAACTCTTTTTTTGATAATTGTTCAAATTGCTTTGTTGTACCCATCAAAATAGCATCAATATATTTATCTTTTGCTAGTATTGTACCCATAGGTACAGCTAAATCAGCACCAATTGATAGTGCATCTTGTTTTAAGATATTACCTGCACCTACATGCATGTTTTTTATATAAAGGAGATGTGATTCTGTTTTTTTTGACATTATTTTAGAACCAGTTAAATCTGAACCTATTTTTTTAAATAACTCCAACGAATTTGACTTGTCTATTTTATAATATTCCATTATCTATCCTATTTTAGGCTTATCTTTTAGAGATAATATTTAGTAATAATGTTGTTAAAACATTTATAGGTCGTGAGTTAAGTTCCAATAGCTTCATAGCAGTACTAAAGCTATGTAACTCTTTTTGAGTTAAATTAATTTTTTGTATGTTTATAGTGTAAAGTATTGATTCTATAATATCTTTTGCATCATTTTTTGAAACTCTTTGATTTTGTTTTAAAAATGTATAAACATCTTTTAGTTCTAGTTTTTGTAAGTTTAGATTTATTGGTTCAACAACTTTTTTAGTTTTTAAATACTTTACTTGAACTCTTGATAAAATAGTTGGTAAAATAGAGTTCTTTGATGCTGTTATTATTAAAAATATTATATTTGAAGGTGGTTCTTCTAAAACTTTTAAAAGTGAATTTTGTGCTTCTACTCGAAATGAGTTAGCACATAGAAAAATATATTTAGTTTGAGATGTAGCAATATATGCCTCTTTTATAGCTTTTTGAGCATGTGCTTGTAAAAATTCAGTTTTACCTTCCTCTTCATTCTGAATAACTCTTACATTATGTTTTGGTAATGTTGAAGAGATTTCCATAAAAGCATTTTGTACGCTATTTACAATGAAAAGGGTAGATTGTTGATACATCTATTTTAATACATCAACTTCAGCAAATAATACTGCACTTAGAGTTTTATCAAATAATCTAAACATATTTAGTAGTCTTATATCTAAAGCCTCATCTGTACTATTTAGATAAAAGCTATTTGATAACTCTTCGTCCATTAGCCACAATAAGGGTTGTTTTGAGATTTTTGCTAAAGTTGCTCTTTTGCTTTGACTTTTTCCAATATACCAAAAGAAATAACCATTTGGAAAAGAGATATTTAACATATCGTGGATAAGTTCAATATCTATTTCACTTTTTATCTCTTCAATATTTGAAGTAAATGAATCAAAAGAATAAAAGGGCAATAATGGTCGCTTTAAACTTTTTTTATTTATATTTGTTAAAATATATTTCATAAACCAATCATGTTCACTATCAGTGATAATAAGTACTGATTTCCCATTATCTATAATATTCGTAACTGATTTAGCAATTAAAGGGAGCCAATCATACTTTCTCTCTTCAAGCCAAGGTCCAAGAAGTTTATCTTCTCTTATTGTATCAATTGTCCAGTTTGTAAACTCTTGCAATAATAGACCTATTTTTCTAATTCATATGCATCGTGAAGCGATCTTACTGCTAATTCTGCATACTTTTCATCAATAATCATAGAAATTTTAATCTCACTAGTGCTTATGATATTGATATTTATATTGTCTTTTGCCATAGCTGTAAATGCTTTAGATGCAACGCCTGTATGAGACTTCATCCCCACACCTACAATAGACACTTTACAAATAGAATCATTATAATCAATAAGTTCACTATCTGCTTCAAAATTTACCATAACAGCTTTTGTTTTTTCTAAGTCATCATTTGGAACTGTATAGTCAAGATTTGTAGTGTTATCTTGTCCTCTTGTTTGCACTATCATATCAACATTTATATCAGCGTCAGCTAGTGCTGTAAAAATTGAAGATGCAATGCCAGGTTTATCAACAACCCCATACATTCCAACTCTAATTTGATTTCTATCTAGTGCTATTCCGCTTACTACTGGTGCTTCCATAATATTTTCCTCTTTTGTTATTAAAGTACCTTCTACTTCAGGAGTAAAACTACTTCTTGATACTAAATTTACATTTAACTTTTTTGCCATCTCTACTGATCTATTTTGTAGAACTTTTGCCCCAAGGCTAGCTAACTCTAACATCTCATCATAAGATATTTTTTCTAACTTTTTTGCTTTTGGTTCAATTCTAGGGTCTGTTGTATATATACCATCAACATCTGTATATATTTCACATAAGTCTGCTTTTAAAGCACCAGCAAGTGCAACAGCAGTTAAGTCACTACCTCCACGACCAAGAGTTGTAACTCTTTGATTTTCAATACTTATACCTTGAAAACCAGCTACAATAATAACTTTTCCAGCTTTTAGAGCATTTTGCATATTTGTAGGATCAATAGATTCTATTCTAGCTTTCGTATGTGAAGCATCTGTTACTATTCCAGCTTCTCTACCACTCATTGATGTAGCTTCATAACCCTGATCATTTAATGCAATAGAAAGTAGGGCTGATGTCACTCTCTCCCCTGAACTTAATAGCATATCAACTTCTGATTCATTAGGAGTTTTACTAAAGTTTTGAGCATACTCTATAAGCTTATTTGTTTCACCACTCATAGCACTTACCACTGCAACTATATCATCACCTTGATCTTTGAGATTTTTAATTATATTTGCAACATTTTGTATTCTTTCTAAAGTACCAACACTAGTACCACCAAATTTTAAAACTTTTAACATAGTTTAGTTACACTCCATTTTTATATATAGCCTTCACTTTTAAAGTATTTTAATACTTTTTTATAAACCGTTCTTTTAAAAAAAGTAATATAATCATTTAATTTTTCTGTTTTTACAAACTTATAGTTACTAAATTCAGGTATTTCAGTATCTATATCTATTTTGGCACCTTTTTTTAGTTTAACTAAAAAGTATTTTTGTGTTTGCCCATCAAACGGTGCCATTCTATCTGCAACTGCCTGAGGAAAATCATAGCTTACCCAATCAGGATATTCAGCAATAATATCAACATTATTTGTACCAATCTCTTCTTCTAACTCTCTAAATAAAGCCTCTTTGGCTGTTTCACCTTCATCAATTCCACCTTGTGGAAATTGCCATGCATCCTCAACATCAATTCGGGATGCTATAAATATTTCACATTTTGCAGGGTACGATGATGATAAAACAATTGCAGCGACATTTGGTCTATAATTTTTCTTTGTTTTATCTTCCATTAAATAAATTACCTTATAATTGCTTTTAAAATATGACCGAGATTATACCCAAAGGATGCTTTGAATATGCTTTTATATATACATATACCATTTTGTGATTCGAAGTGCTTTTATTGTGCTTTTAATTCATACACTAGTTTACATAGTTTAAGAAAAGCTTATATGAAATCTTTGAAAACCCAACTAACATATGAACTAAAAAAACAAGATAAAATAGTTGAAACTATTTTTATAGGGGGAGGAACTCCCAGCTGTATTGATGCTTTAGAATATAAGGATGTTATAGAAATAGTAAAGCCATATATGGCTGAAAATATTGAGATAACAATTGAGGCAAATCCTAACTCTGCTACTTTTGAATGGTTAAGTAAAGTATATGAAGTTGGGATAAATAGAGTTAGTTTTGGCGTACAGAGTTTTGATGATGAAAAATTAAAATTTTTAGGTAGAAACCATAACAAACTACAAGCAATAGATGCTATAAATAATGCTTTTAAAATTGGTTTTAAAAATATAAATATGGATATTATATATGATACCTCTTTGGATACAAAAGAGTTACTTGATAGTGATTTAACTATTATAAAAGATTTACCTATAAATCATGTTAGTGCTTACAGTTTAACACTTGAAGAGGGTACAAAGTTTTATAATAAAAGCAGTGTAAAAATAGAAAATGAGAATTTAGCTAACTATCTATTTCAAAGCTTACAAGCACAAGGCTTTTCACAATATGAAATATCAAATTTTGCTTTAAATGATGATGCAAGAAGTAAACACAATCTTGGTTATTGGGAATATAAAGAGTATCTAGGAATAGGTTGTGGAGCTGTTGGATGTATTGAAAATAAAAGATATTATGGGATAAAAGATGTTCAGAAATATATCAATACCCCTTTAGAGTATGAAGAGATAGAGTCTTTAAGTAGTGATGATATAGTTTTAGAAAAGATTCTCCTTGGATTTAGAAGTGTTGTTGGAGTACCTGTAAATATTTTAAACGAAGAACAAAAAGTACATCTAAAACAAATGCAAGATGATAATAAGATTACTATAAAAGATAATAAAATATTCAATAATAATTACATGTTAGCAGATGAATTAGCACTCTACATATAAAAGTGCTAATTTTCTTTAAAATTTTAGCTTTATTTTATAAACTTATGTTAAAATCTTCACTTAAAATAATTAAACTTAAATAATAAAAGGAAATACAAAATATGGCTAAACATGAATTTCAAACAGAAGTAGGGCAACTACTTAAACTAATGACACACTCTTTATACTCAAATAAAGAGATTTTTGTAAGAGAACTTGTATCTAACTGTAGTGATGCAATTGATAAATTAGAATATTTAAAATTAACAGATGATAAACTAAAGGGGTATGAAACTACTCCAGCAATTAACATTAAAATTGATGAAGAGGACAACTCTATTACTATTGCTGATAACGGTATTGGTATGAATGAAGAGGATTTAATAGCTTCTATTGGTACTATTGCTAAATCTGGAACAAAATCTTTTGTTGAAGCTTTAAGTGGTGATGCTAAAAAAGATAGTAACTTAATCGGTCAATTTGGTGTTGGATTTTATTCAGTATTTATGGTTGCTGATTCTGTAGATGTTATCTCTAAAAAAGCTGGTGAAGATCAAGCTTATAAATGGTCAAGTGATGGAACAGGTTCTTTTGAACTAAATCCTTGTGTTAAAGAGGATGCTGGTACTGTTATTTATATTAAAATGAAAGAGGAAGAGATAAGTGAATTTGTTAACAAGTCAAGAATTGAAACTATTGTTAAAAAATACTCAAATCATATCCCATTTCCAATTTTCTTAAACTATGTAGCTGATGAAACTGAAGAATTATCTGAAGAAGAGATGGCAAAAGATGAAAAAGATAGAAAAACTCCTGAAACAAAAAAAGTTAATAAAAGAGAACAAGCGAATGAAGCAACAGCTTTATGGTCTCAACCAAAAGCTAAATTAAATGCTGATGATTATAATGAGTTCTATAAAACTATCTCTCATGATTCAAATGAGCCAATGGCTTATGTTCATACAAAAGCAGAGGGTGTAAGTGAATATACAACACTATTTTATATCCCTAAAACAGCTCCAATGGATATGTATAGAGTTGATTTTCAACCGGGAGTTAAACTTTATGTTAAAAGAGTATTTATTACTGATGATGAGAAAGAATTGCTTCCTACATACCTTAGATTTGTAAAAGGTATTATTGATAGTGAAGATTTACCATTAAATGTTTCTAGAGAGATTTTACAAGAAAACAAAGTTATGGCTAATATCAAACAATCTTCTGTAAAAAAAGTTTTAAGCGAGATTAAAAAACTTTCAAAAGATGAAGAAAAATACAAAGAGTTTACAGAACAATATAATAGACCACTAAAAGAGGGTGTATATCAAGACCATGTAAATAAAGATGCAATTTTAGAGCTTGTTAGATATAAATCTACAAATGACACAGATGCTATGACTTCACTTGCAGCTTATAAAGATAGAGCTTCAACTGAGCAAAAAGCTATATTTTATATTGTTGGTGATGATGAGAGAGTTTTAAGAAACTCACCTTTAATGGAATCTTACAAGAAAAACAATATTGAAGTTCTTATTTTAGATGATAAAGAGATTGATGAAGTTATCACTCCTGCAATAGGTCAATATAAAGATTGGGATATGAAAGATATCACATCTTGTGAAGCTCCTAAAACGACGCAAACAGAAGAGGAAGCAAAAGAGGTTGAAGCAGAATTTAAATCTATTGTTGAAAAGATCAAAGAAACTTTAGGTGAAGCAGTAGCTGATGTTAAAACTACTGATAGATTAAGTGATTCTCCATCTTGTGTTGTAAAAGATCCAAATGATCCAATGGCTCAAATGGCAGCAATGATGAAATCAATGGGTCAAGAGATGCCAGAATCTGCTCCAATTTTAGAGATCAATCCTGATCATGCTATTGTAAAATCATTAAATGGTTGTACAGATGATAATATGGTAGAGACTATCTCTTGGTTACTTTTAGATCAAGCAAAAATGGCTGAAGGGTTAGAGATAAAAGATCCTGTAGCATTTACTAAAAGATTAAATGAAGTGATGACTAAAGCTTTCTAAAGATAGATTCTAAGAATTTGACAAAACATAAAGAAACTTTTCTATATGTTTTGTTGATTTTATATTATTATTTTAAATAATGATACTCGTAACATATATTTAACACATTTATTTATTATAATTATCTAGTTGAATAAAAGGATACAATAGTTGCAAAATAAACCAAAATATAATTTTTTTAAAAACACAAGATATGCAATAAATGGTATTAAAGATTTACTTAGAACTGAAGTGTCATTTAAAATAGAGTTAATTGTTATTTTCTTATTAACAATTGTTATTTTGCTGCTAGATACAACATTAACAAATAAAATTTTATTGTTTTCATCATTGGTGGGTATTCTAATTGCCGAAGCTATTAATAGTGCGATTGAAAGAGTTGTCGATTTAGTAACACTGGAACAACATAAAATGGCTGGTCGAGCAAAAGATGTAGGTAGTTCAGTAGTATTTTTAAGTATATTTTTAGCTTCAGTAGTATGGGGAGTTATTTTAATCAATATGGTTATAGGATGATTAAAAAGTATGTAACACGACAAACATTAGAGTTGTTTTTATTTATTGAGATGTTAATAATTCCAATATTATTGAAAATGTATATTATGTATAAAAGTTTTAACTCTGAAATTATTAGTATTTTTCAAGTATTGGCTCATGATTCAATAATTATTTTTACAATTATCTTAATTGCATATTTTTCATATATATTAAATAATAAACTAATATCTATTGTATTAAGATTTTTTGCTTTATCTGTATATATTATATATTTAACAGACTTTTTAGTACTAAACTTTTTTGCTACACATTTAACATTAAATGATTTTTTAAAATTTGTCGACTATGTTCCTACATATATTAAACAAGAATTTAAGTTTGATTTTTTTAGTTTTTTACTTCTTTTTAGTGTATGGATTATTTTTATAGTATTTATAATTAGAGATTTTGTTATTAAAAGCAGAAAATCTCATTTTATAACAGTAAGTGTGTTAATTAGTATATTTACATTAAGTTTATATGCCAAAGATGGTTCTTTTATACACTCTTGGATATATAAAAATGTAGTTGAATATAATATTGAAATACAATCTCAATCAAAAGAATATACAAGTAGTTTTATTAACAATTTTAAGTATGACGAAGAGTTAATTCATAAAGATTCAAATATAACAAAAAATAATATTATTATATTAATGGTAGAATCATTATCTTCTTATCAAAGTCAGTTATTTTCAGGAGTTAAAAATTGGACTCCAAATATAGATAAAATTGCAAAAAACAATATCTACTTTACAAATTTTTATGCAAATGGTTTTGTAACTGAAGATGCAGAAGTTGCAATGCTAACAGGTACATTCCCAATTTATGCTCCAAATATATTTTCAAATGGAGGCGGAGTCTCATTTAAAGGATTTTATAATATTCAAAACTCTTTACCCTACAAACTAAAAGAAAAAGGTTATAAAACTGAGTTTATAACCTCTTCTGACTTAAACTTTTCAAATACTGGAGAGTGGACAAAAAGTATTGGGTTTGATTATATTGAGGGTTCTGAACATAAAGATTATCTTGGATTACCACAATATCATTTTAAGGCTCCAGAGGATAAATACCTTTATAAAAGAGTATTATCAAGAATTGAAGATAATCAGGAAAATCCTTTTTTTATTTTCATCAAAACAGTTAGTTCACATGTGCCATTTATAAATCCTAAAAATAATAATCGTTCAGAAGAAGAAACTATAAAATATGTAGATAATGAAGTTGGTAATTTTTATAAAGAACTAAAAAATAATGGTTTTTTCAAAAAAGGTATATTAATAATTGTAGGTGATCATCACCCCACAATACCTGTAAAACAAGAGTCTATTGATAAGTTTGGAATATATAAAGCACCAGCTATGGTACCTATGATTGTATCCTATGGTGAAACAATAAAGAAACATATTAAAGAGTCATTTCAGCAAACTGATATATACCATACTTTAAATAGTTCTATTGATGGTAGAATAACCACTTCAAATTGGATAGGAAATTTTAATAATATAAACAATGCCATTACCCCTTCGTACATAATTCATAAAAGAGCAGATAGAAGAGGAGTTATAAGTGTTTTTAAGGACGAAAAAGTATTAAATATATTACTAGATGGAGATGATACTAGATTGTTAGACGAAAATATAGATAAAAAAGTTAGAAAAGATATAATAAATAAAATAAATTATGAAAGAATTAAAAGAAAAGAAAATACCTTTTCAAATTATGAAGAATCAGTTACTATGCCTAGATCAATATTTTAAGTTTGATAAATCCTATTTTTAATCATAAAAAAGTTAAAAAACATAGCTGCAATAGAAGCTATTGCAAGTGGTATAATAAGTATATTTTTTAATGATTCAAATATAAAAATTAAACCTAAAAATATAAAGAAGTTCAGTCCTGCGCCAATTGTTTGAATAGAAAGATATTTTATATACTCTTTTGATTTACTATTTTCTTTTGTTTTATTTGAAAAAGTAAAATATCTATTTAAAATCCATGTTATAAATACAGCAACAATAAAAGATAAAGTCCTAGCAAAAATAATACTAAAGTTTTC
>CBFDEF010000028.1:0-21723 GCA_965603755.1 uncultured Arcobacteraceae bacterium | reverse complement strand
GTTGCTTAGATTTGATTTTGCGCTATTTGATAGTGCATCACCTAAAGAGTTTACACTATTCATAACAGCTAACATATCTGCTTTAAGATTTGGATCTACTACCACTTTATCTCTAAAATCATCATTTGCATAGTTTTCAAGAGTAGATTTTAATTGACTCATATCTCTTTCCATTGCATCAATCATTTTATTAATTGTAGTTGCTAATGTATTAATCATTGGATTTGTAGTTGTAGCTTTTATTCTACATTTATATATACCTTGCTCTACTTTATCTGTAGTAATAGTAATCTCACCCATAACTTGCATATCTGCTTTTAACTTTTTATCTTGTTCTTCTGCTATTATATTTAGCCTATGAAGTAGTTGTCCTAATTCATCATATGTTTCTATCTCAGTTGGTTTAAATTGATTAGATTTAAAAGAAACAAAATCTAAGAAACGATCTAAAGATTTATTAAATATTGACAACTCTTTTGTAAGAGTAGATTTTAAGATACTGTTTACTAAGAACATCATTAAAAGTACTATAAACATAGTCATAGCAGACATCATATAAACTAAAGTTTTGGTTGATCTTATCGCTCCATCAATATCTGAGATATGTTTAGCAATCACATACATACCAATAACTTTACCTTTTAAATCTTTTATTGGATGTGAAACATAAATATGTGTATCATCTGAAAGAAAACCATCTTTTTTTAATGATCTTAAATTAATATTTTTAACACTAGTTAAAAACTCTTTTGATACTGTTGATTGAGAAATATAATAGTTTTGAATCTTAGATTCACTCGTTAAAGCATCTCCTCTTTTGTACTTCTCATCCATAAGAATTAATAGTTCAGTTTTCTCTTTTTCCAAAGATTTAACAACACTATTTAAACCTTGAATAACTTCAACTGAACCAATATAGTTTTTGTTATCATCAAAGATTGGAGACAATCCTCTTACAACTAAACCTGCTCTACCAATTTCAATTGCGTATAAAGGTTTTTGTGTACTTTTAACAGCAAGAATTGTATCTCTAAATGAACTTAAATCATCACCAAATTTTGTTGGTTTCCAAGATCTAACAAATGATTTAACATCTTTTGTGTGAACATGAATTTTAACTTTTTTAAATGGAGTACCATCTTTAAATGTTTTTGTTAAGGTTTGAAGTTCTGGTATTATTTCATCCCTATTTTTACTAATCAATGCAGTTTTTATATCATGCTCATTTGCAATTGCAACTGCTGTTGCCATTCCAATTTTACCTTTTGCCATCTGCTTTGTTTTGATTTGTGATTGTAATGTTTCAGCTGTAGTTTTATATACAGTCTGCGTTGCTACATTTAACTGATATACTATAAACGCCGTACCAAACAATATAATAACAAGAACAAAACTTAGTAATCTTTTATTAACCTTTGTTGCTAAAGATGTTTTTTGCATACTATTTCCTTCACATATTAATCTTTTATATTTTATCGCTATTTAACTTAAATTATATTCTTTTTTTACTCAAAACACTACATTCTAGTTCAAACTCCGAATTTTGCAGCGATACTATGTCATCTACTTCTATATCAGATATATTTACAATTTTGTTATTATGTGAAATTTGTACAAAACCTTTTTTATCTTTTTTATTTGGATGGTTTAATTCAAAACTATTTTTTAAAATATTTAAATTATTCATTTTTACTTTTAGAATATGATCAAAATTATTTCTATACTGGAATTTTAGTTGTTTAATTGTTGACTGAACAAGCTCAAATCTTTTATCTAATGAGTGTTGTTCAAAACTAGATATTAAGTGATGCTGTATCTGCTGTTTTGTAAATAATATTCTTTTAAATTTTTGATTATAATCATCACTTAAACTATCTAGATAAAATCTTAAGTCATTTATATTTGGTGTTGCTATCTCTATTGCATTAGATGGTGTACTAGCCCTTACATCTGCAACTAAATCAGATATAACAAAGTCACTTTCATGACCTACTGCACTTATTATTGGGGATGTTGAATTAAATATAGCATCTGCTACTATCTCCTCATTAAATGCCCATAGATCTTCTATACTTCCACCACCTCGTCCAACAATTATCAGATTTGAAATATTTTGCTCAGAGTTTTTCATTCCTAATTTATCAGCTTTTTGGATATTTCTTTCTATCTCAAACTTTGCATTATCACCTTGAACTGTTGTTGGAATTAGTATCATTTTAGCCAATGGATAACGAATAGAAAGAATCTTTTTCATATCCTCTATTGCTGCACCTGTATTTGATGTGATTACATATATGATTTTTGGATATTTTGGTAACTCTTTTTTTAATGATTTATCAAAATATCCTTTTATTTGAAGTTTTGTTTTTAGTTGCTCATATGCTAAAGCCAATGCACCCACTCCACTTGGCTCTATTTTTTGAGCTAAAAGTTGATAGTTTCCTCTTGGTGCATAAACTGTTAAGTTTCCACTTATGACAACTTTTTGTCCAACCTCTAGACGAAATTTTAAATATTGTGCATTTCCACGAAACATAACACATGAGATTGTAGATTTGTTATCTTTAAGGCTAAAGTATATATGTCCACTTGAATGATGTGTTAAATTTGATATTTCACCCTCTATATAGATTGTTGTAAAAGTAGTTTCAAGCAATCCCTTAATCTGTTCATTAAGAGTGCTTACTGAAATTGGTGAATTCAATTATATTTTTCTAGCTATAAATGTAGTACTCATATCTAAAGAATAACCTTTTACAAATATAGGTTCTAAACCTACAGATTTTAGCTCTTCACACATCTGTTTAGTCGTTATAAAAGCTTCTATTGATTCTGGTAAATATGTATAAGCATCTTTATTTTTAGATACTAGTCCACCTATATGGGGCATTAAATTATTCATATAAAATTTTGTTAATTTAGCAGGAATATCATCTTTGTCATTTTTAGTAAACTCTAAAATTATACAAAGTCCACCTTTTTTTAGAACTCTTGCAAACTCTTCAAGCCCCTCTTTTCTTTTAACAACATTTCTAATTCCATATGATATAGATATAAAATCAGCTGATTCATCTTCAAGGGGCATAGATTCGGCACCTGCTTCTATAAAAGTTCTATGTGGTATTTTAGTTTTTCCAACTTCCATCATACCAACACTTGGATCGACACCTATAATTTCATCTATTTCAATACCATTTGATGAAGCTACATTTTCCCAGTCAATCATCAAATCGCCTGTACCACAAGCTACATCAACTATTCTATTAATACGTGATGAACCATAAAAATTTAAAGCCATATTACAAGCTTTTTTTCTCCATGTTTTATCTATACCCATACTTAAAACTCTATTTGCTAAATCGTAAGTTTTAGCAATATCGTTAAACATTTTTATTATATTTTCTTGATTGTCTCTATTTTCTTCTGCCACTTTTTTTACCTTAAAATAAATATTTTGATACTACTAATCCAATAATAAATCCAATGTTTAGTGCAACTATTATTTTCATCATATTCAATCTATAATCTGATTGAGGAACATATTTTAGTATATTTTCTTGCTTGATTAAACTATTTTCAAAATTTTTTGAAGCTTGGTTAATTTGTTTTAATGTTTTAGATAATGTTATCTCCGCAAACTCAAGTTGTTCTGCCAACTCTTTTGCCTGCTTAAAACTCATATCACTCATTATTTAATAGTTATCCAATTATCTAATTGACAAAAAATACCATTTAATGTACCTAAAACATAATCTTTTGATTCTGTTTGAAGTCTTCTAAAAAATAGATATTTTCTTGCTGCTTCCATATCATTTAACTCTTTTGCTTCTACAGCTTTTTTAGCAAAATCTGTATTATTATGAGCCATCTCCCATACAGTACTTCCAAGATATCTACTCATTGTGATAACCTTATCATTCTTTACTGCAAAATATCTAGGGTCATTAACAAAATCTGTAATTGTAGAATCTGAACCTAAATATTTATGTCCAAAAAAGTTAATAAACTGTTCCTCTAAATAATCAGGTTCTGTTGATATTGCTCTATTTAATGCAAAAAATAGATTATCTGTTGAGTTTCTCTCTATTTTTCTAAGTTTTTTCATAGTTGCAATCGCATTTTTACCATCAAGTTCACCATCACCCATTGGTACAATCCACTTAACATTTCCAAATGTTCCAACTTTTGCAATCTCATCTAGGACTAATGATGATGTTTTATTTCCACCAACATCAACTATAACTTCATGATTATCATCCATTAAAATAAGTTCATCAAGTTCTGTTAGTTTATTTGTAGAAAGCATTTTTTTATTTACTATCTCTGTTCTTGTAAAACTTTGAGAATCATTGTTTTCATCATCAATCTCAATATATGTTATTTTTTTACCATGTTTTTTATATAAATAAGGTGCTATAACTTGCATTGCTACTGTTGATTTACCAACACCACCTTTTGTTTGTGGAATAATTATCATTTTATTTATCCTTTTTTATGTTAAAGATTCTACCTGATTTTTTATTTCATTTAGTTTAGTTTAATTTATCAAAGCAGTGGATATAACTGGTTCTTTATTGTCATATAATTTTATCTTAAAAGCATCAACTGTTTTTCCATCTTCATCTATATCCATAATAATTATTTGCATAATTGATTTACAACTATTTGGTACATCAAAGTGACCACCAAGCCCTGTTAATGCTTTTTGAATTGGAACTTTACTATCCATACCTATTACATTATCTCTACAACCTGTAAGCCCAACATCTGAAACATAAAATGTACCATCAGTTATCTCTAAGTCATCAGTACCTACATGGGTATGTGTACCACAAATTGCACTAACATCACCTTTTAATAACTGCATCATGGTTCGTTTTTCAGATGTTACCTCTGCATGAAAATCTATAAAAATATGTTTGATTCCATCTGCTTTTAAATTCTCAATTAACTCTTTTGCATGTATAAATGGATTAAGAACTTGTGGCATTGTGTATATACCCATAAGATTTATAATAGCAAAATCAACTTCACCAATTTTTACTATTTTTATTCCAGTGCCAGCTATACCTTTTGGATAATTATCTGGTCTTATTACTGGTTTTGTTTCTAATAGAACTAACATATCTTTTTTCTTATCCCAAGAGTGGTTTCCACCAGTTATAAAATCTATTCCGCAATTAAAAAGTTCATTTGCATTTTTTATAGTCAATCCAAATCCATGACTTGCATTTTCACCATTTGCTATAACAAAATCTAAATTATATTTATCTCTTAAAACTTCAAGGTTTTGTTTTACTATTTTTCTGCCAGGTCTTCCTACTATATCACCAATAAATGCTATTTTCAATATTATTTACCTTTTTAAATTTACTAATATTTTATTTATATTTTATTTAAACAAATTTCAAATACTGCACCTAATGATTTTTTATCATTATTTACTATCTCTTCGTTATATGCTCTTATACTACCTTGGTGTTCTTCTATAATTTTATGGGCAATATTAAGACCAATACCAATTCCACCATAATCTTTAACACTAACGAACGGTTCAAAGATGTTATTTAATATACTATTGTTTATTCCACCTGCATTATCTATAAATTTTATAATAATCTTATCATCTATTTCGTATATATCTATATGCAATACTCTATTTTCATAATTATCTATTTTTACAAGTTCATCCAAAGCATTATTAATAATCACAACCCAAACTTGCTCTATTCTTTGTTTTTGTACAAGTGACTTAAGACTTTTTCCACTATTTTTGGTATCAAGCCCAAATAGTTCATCATTTATAAAAATTCTACTTATTTGTTTTGAACGATTATAACTTATTGTTAATGCGGTAACGAGTGTATCATAAACATCCGCTTCCTCTTTATCACCTTTTGATGTTTGAGACATCTCTCTCATAGCTTCAACTATATTTGCTATTCTACTAATACCATCTAATATCTTTTTTGAATCATCCATCATCCGTTCTTTAATTTCACTTTGAGGTAGATCTTCTATATCATATTGCATCATCTCAAAGTTTCCTTTGATATATGTAAGAGGAGTATTTATTTCGTGAGTTATCCCTGCAGCTAAAGAACCTATTGAAGTAAGCTTGGCATTTTTTAATTTATCTTCTTCTACTAACTTGAACTGTTCTGTACTTTTTTTAACCTCTTTTTCAATTTCGCTTTTAAGTGATTTATTCAACTCTTCAAATCTTTTTTTATCTGTTATATCTTGTCGTATAGCAGTATATGAATATATCTCATTATTATAATTAAAATTTGGCTCTACATTAACACTTACCCAATAACAAGTACCATCTTTTTTTAGATTTTTAACTTCACCTGAGAAAACTTTACCTTCTTGAATAGTTTTCCACATATCTTTGAAAAGTTCACTAGGCATATCAGGATGTCTTACAATTGAATGCGGATTTCCCAATAATTCATCTTTAGAATAACCACTTATATCACTAAAAGCTTGACTAACATCAATAATCACACCATTAAGGTCTGTAACAGATCTAATAATGTACTTATCAATTAGTTGAATGGAATTATTTAATGTATCCCTCTCAATTTTATCACTTTCTCTTCTAAATTTAGAAGTTATCCTTTGATCATTTAGCATCATATACTTATGCTAAAACCTCTTTTATTTTATCTTCTAAAGCTTGTAATGAATCAAATGGTTTCATTAAATAATGAGTTGCACCCTCTTTATGTGATTTTAAAACTTTATCCAATGTAGAATAAGCAGTCATCATAATAACTTTTTGATTTGGATTTTTTTCCATTATCTTTTCTAAAGCATCTAATCCATTCATCTGAGGCATCATAATATCTAGTAAAACTAAATCAACACTACTATCTATTGCACCAACTGCAACTACTGGATTTGAGTATGTAGTAACATCATATTTTCCACTTCTACCCAAAAATCTACTTATCATACTTAAAATTTCATTTTCATCATCTACTATTGCTATTTTATACATTTTATATCCTTTTTACTTATTAAATAAATCTTTTGCTGCTTCTTTCATTACGGCATCATTTTTTTCTTCTAACATACTATCTAAAACTTTAAATACCTCTTGACTTGATACTTCAATATTTTTAACCTTCTCTTCTATTTTAGCTTTTGAACATGTTACTGCATTTCCTGCACACTCATCGGCTAATGAGTTAGCTTCATCATGAACAATTTGATGTGGTTTATTTAATTGTTTATATGATTTAACAGCACCAAACTCTGTTTTCCCTAATCCTGAATCATACCATTTACCTAATCTACAGGCTGTATGTGCTGATGGTTTAAACTCATTGCTTTCACCAAATAGTAGCTGATACAGATTATTTTTATATATTACATGGTCTAATTTTGCAAGATTAATAAATATTTTATTACTAATTGATTCAACTTCAAATACACTTCTACCTGCATTTTTTTGAAATGATCGCATAAGTTTAATTAGTACATCAACTCTATCTTTAGTTGTAACTACAACTTTACCAACAACCTCTGAACTCTCTTTCATCTTTGCTGTTTCTTGCTGAATTGCCATTACCATATCTTTTATCTCTTTTGCAGCATCCGCACTTCTACTAGCTAAGTTTCTAACCTCTTGCGCAACTACGGCAAAACCTTTTCCAGCCTCGCCTGCTGTTGCTGCTTCTACCGCTGCATTTAAAGATAAAATATTTGTTTGAAATGCGATTTGATCAATTACAGTAATTGCACCTGCAATATCATCACTCTTTTTAACAAGATTTGTCACTATCTCGTTTTCTTTTAAAATTTGATTATTTAGATTCTCTGTATCTATTACTATATTTTGAGTTAAATCTAAGCCTTCAGTAGATCCAGATGCCGTGCTCTTTGATTCTGTAGCCATATCATCTAACTCTTTAAGTAACTCAACATAAACATTTTGTGTACTTGCTAGAGATTGATTCATATTTTCATTATGCTTATGTAAAAGTCCATCATCTTTATCATCGTGAATTGATGTCTTTACCAATGATATAACCATAATATCATTAAAAACTTCAGTTTCTATTTTTGCTTCGCAATCTTCAATTACAACTCTCTTCTCTTTTCTTTTTACTGCATCCATAACAGCACTCATATTTTTAATATTTTCTTCTGCTTTATTATTTGTAAATATTATTTTATTATTTTTATCAATTGCTATAATTGCCTCTGCTGTTGAATATGAAGCGATATTTTTTAATTGTTCGTTTTGTTTTTTTAGTTCAGTAATCTCTTTAGCATTTGCATAATTTGCATTATCAACTTGAGTTTTTGTATCGTTTCTTGAATTTTTAAGTTCTTGCGTTAACTCTTCAATTCTATTATTTAACTGAATAATCTCTTCATCTTTTGCTCTACTATTACCAAAAAACATCTTTAAGCCTTAATTTTAAAATTTAACAATAATATCTAATATTATCTAATATTTATATTAATTATTAATCTATATTTTGAACCAATTTTTTTGCACTACTAAAAGCCCATTGAAAATTATATCCGCCTAGTTCTCCTGTAACATCAAGAACCTCACCTATAAAATATAAGTTTTTTTGTAACTTACTTTCAAAATAAGAATTTAACTCATCTATATTTACACCACCCTTTGTAACTTCTGCTTTTGTATAGCCAAAATTTCCAGCAGGTGACATAAGATAATTATGTATATTTATATCCATATTTTTTATTGCACTTTTAAATCTTTTTGGTAAATAGCTATCTTTGTTTGGTGCAAAGTCAATACTAAACTGACCTTTTTGCCAATATAAAGAGGTAGTTAGAATTGCCGGGCCACTGCAACCTTTATGGGTAAAAAGCATTTTCCCTTCTACTGTTTTATCGTTTACCTTAATTTTTACATCAAGTGATAATCCGCTTAACTCTTTAAACCAGAATTGATCTTTTTGAACTGTAAAACCAACAAGTGCAGGGTTTAGCTTTTTTATATTATGTCCAAACTTTTGTGCTATTTTAAACCCAATATCAGAAGCTCCAATTATTGGATATGAAATACCACCAGAAGCTATAATTAATTTTTTACTAACTATATCGTTTTTATTTGTAACTATTTTAAAGGTATCATTTTTATCATCAAACTCTACATCTGTAACTTTAGTATTAAGATTAAAATGGGCATGTGTTGTTGTCCTTTTAAACATCTCAATAACATCTCTACTACTGTTACAAAAGTATGTCCCTTTTACAATTTTTTCTTTTATTTTAGGATAAACATTATTTTGATTTAGAAATGCTAGTAGATCTTTTTGTGTAAAATCTTTTAATGTGTTAGAGATAAACTCTTTATCACCTAAAAAATAATTTTCATTCATATATTTATTTGTGATGTTACACTTAGAACCGCCACTAACTTTAATCTTCTCTCCAATATTGCTATTACTGTCTATTATACAAATACTCTTATCTTTTAATTGTGATGCAGCCATAAGACCGCTTGCACCAGCACCAATTATAGCTATATCATATATCATTTTAAATTACTTATACGCTCTTACAACAAAACCTTTATTGTTCTTTTTTGAAGTTATTGTATAGTTCACTACTTGTATATTTGTATCTACTCCTAAATGATTTTTAATAGACCAAGTACCCTCAATAACCCTCTTTCTTGAAAGTCCTATTTGTGAAAGATTAGATATTCTTTCAATACCTTTTTTATTTGCTTCATTTTTTAATTTATCTAAAACTGAAAACTCAGTTTGATTTATAACTCCAATAACTTCAAAAAATCTTGCATCTTTATTTTTATCTAAAAATTTATTTAACTCTTTTAGACTTTTTGCAGATAGATATATTCCACCAGTATCCATATCGTAACATTTAAAAGTATCATATTTTGTTCTATTGATTGTGTTATTAGGTTTATTTTTTGAAACATTATTGCTTTGATTGCTTTGATTGCTTATCTTTTCTACCTCAACAATTTTTTCAACTTCAACAATTTTTTCTATTGTTATTGGTTCACAAGGTGTATTTTTATTACCATTATTTTTTAAGTCTCTTATTTTTGAATTTAAACTATCAATCTGTGCTGTATGACTATATTTTTTAATATATTCATCTTGTATATAAGAGGGTAATATGTCAAACTCTATATTATCTTTTTTTACATATTTTTCTTTTAGGTCACCTTTTTGAACCATATCATAACTTAAAAAAATATATATAGTAAATACCATTGATATTAATAATAAAACTCCCACTGCATATAAAGCAGTATTATTTTGTGCTGTAGTTTCTATCTCTGTATTGTTGTAATCCATTTTTTATTTTCCTTTTTTTGTTAAATATTTTAGTGTAGTATTGATTAAATCATCATCATCTCTACTTGGAGATTTTATACTCTCTTTTGTATCATTTTGATATACAATTGATATATTCATATCATAGTTACTAATTGTTTTAATCTTTTTATCTAAAGCATTTATTTTTATAATAATTAGTTCAATAAACTGTTTAGTAGGAAGATCTAACTTACCAAATCTATCCTCCATCTCGTCTTGAATCTCAAATACAATTTTTTTATTTGTTGCCAAACTTAATCTTCTATATAGTTCAAGTCTAACTCTATCTTCAGTTATATAATCACTAGAGATAAATGCTGTGATACTTAGTTTTATATCAACATTTGCAGACTCTTCTTGAACCTCTCCACTTAAAATAGCAATAGCTTCCTCTAGCATTTTAAGATAAAGTCCATATCCTATTTGTTTTATATGACCACTTTGTGCTTCACCTATAATATTTCCACCACCTCGAATCTCTAAATCTTGATGAGCTAAGGCTGTTCCACTACCTAAATATGAGTTTGATTCTAATGCAATTAATCTTCTAATTGCATCTTTAGTTATAGATTTTTTATCTTGAACTACAAAATAACAATAACCCTCTTTGCTTCCTCTTCCAACACGACCACGAAGCTGATGAAGGTCAGCTATTCCAAATCTATCTGCACCATCTATTATGATACTATTTGCATTTGGCAAGTGAAGTCCTGATTCAACTATAGAGGTTGCCAATAAAATATCAATTTCTCCATTTTCAAAAGCTTCAAGTGTATCTTCACTTTGTTTCGATGTAATTTTAGAGTGCATAACTGAAATTTTTAGACTTGGCATTATCTCAAGTAGGTCAGCTTTTTTAGTCTCTATTGTAGCAATATTATTATAGATATAAAATAGTTGTCCTCCACGACGTTTTTCTCTTAAAATTATCTCTTTAATCAGTTTATCATCATACTCTTTTACAAAACTTCTAACACCTAGTCTTTCACTTGGTGGAGTAAGAAGTGAACTCATCCCTTTTATTTTTGATAATGCAAGATTTAAAGTTCTAGGGATTGGAGTAGCACTCATAGAGAAAATATGTACATCAGATCTAATATCCTTTAATTTCTCTTTTTGTTTTACACCAAACTTATGTTCCTCATCTACAACAACTAAAGCTAGGTTTTTACACTTTACATTTAGCAAAGAGTGTGTTCCTACAACTAAATCTATATCACCATTTTCTAAATCTTTTTTAACTTGTGTTTTCTCTTTAGCTGTTGTTCTTCCATCTAGTTTGGCAACTCTTATACCAAATGGTTCAAGTCTATTTTTTATCCCAACATAATGTTGTGAAGCTAAAAGAGTAGTTGGACATACAAATAAAGCTTGATATTTACCTAAGAGAACAGCCAAAAGACCATTCATAGCAACCTCAGTTTTACCAAACCCAACATCTCCTGAAAGAAGTCTATCCATAACAAGACCTGAACCCATATCATTTAAGAACTCTTTTACACTTCTAGTTTGATCTTTTGTATACTCAAATCCTGCTTGACCTTGAAGAACTTTTATCTCCTCTTTGTCAATATCTATAGTAATACCTTTAGTTAACTCTCTTTTTGCTGCAAGAGCTATAATATCACTAGCAATTGCAAAAAGTCTCTCTTTTACTTTTGACTTTAACTTAGCAAAACTACCTTTTCCAAGCTTATCTAAAGTTGCGATACTTCCACTATCGGCTAAGTATCTATCTATCATACCTATATTTTCTACAGGGATTAAAAGTCTATCATCACCTTGATAGTTTACTATTACAAAGTCTCTTTTTGCTCCCATAACTACAACTGGCTCTATCCCTTTAAATTGCCCAATTCCATGAACCTCATGAACTACAAAATCATTTTTTTGTAACTCATCTAAAACAATTTTAGGTTTCTTTTTTCTCTTCTTTTTTACTTGTTTATTTAATGATATTATAACTTCATCGTCGCTCACAAGATTTATAACTTGATGGTCAATCTTAAACTTTATATTTTTATCATTTATATCAAACTCATAACTTCTCAGCTTTCCTTCTGTAGAAGATATGATAGTTACTTTCTTTTCTTTATGAAATTGTAAAAACTCTTTTATATTGGCAGGGTCAACCTCTTTATATGTAGAATCACTTAAAATTGGAGGTATAGACAAAAGCTCCTCTTTAGGGATTCTTTTTTCCTCAAATATATAAGCTTCATCTACCTCATCAAGAGCATCTTTTGTTATACAACTTTTTAATTCTTTTGTATAATAAGATGCCATATCGTCAAGATACCAAAACCCAAGAGAGTGGATATCTTTTTCAAATACATCAGCATTTGATGCTTCAATTTTTTCATTTATTATTGCTAATTGCTCATCATTAAATGCCAAAAAAGATGCGGATACAGTAAAATTTTCTAACTCTTCTTTAAATGATTTCTGATTTTCTACATCAAACTTACGAATCGATTCAATTTCATCATCAAATAAGCTTATACGATATGCAAATTCTTCATTAGGAGGAAATATATCAACGATATCACCTCTAATAGATACCTCACCCTCATCTGTAACTATATCAACAAAATAGTATCCCCAATTATAAAGCTTATCTTTTAAACTTTTTATATCCAATGTTGATGCAAACTCTATAGTTAAACTATCAAAGTTATCTGCTTTTGGTAAAGGGTACGAAATAGTACGAATAGGTGAAATAAGAAGTTTGTTCTGTTTTCTATAGTTATGAAAAGATTCTAATGTTGAAGTAAGCTCTTTTATCTCTTCAGTAAAGGATAGTAAGTCATCTCCAAAATTTGCTCTTAAATCACTAAGAACAAAAGGTTCTAAGCCTAAATAAGAGGCACAATCACTAGCAACACTTGCCTCTTTTTCATCGCTAACTATTAATAACTTTGTATCTTTATTATTTTTTATGTAGTTAAATATTTTATTCATATATTATTACTAATTCTTCCTATCTGCTTTTGTACCTTTTCTCTCAACTTTAAGACCTTTTTCAATTCGTCTTCGCTCTGTACCTTCAAAAAATGGATTTATAATATTCTCTCTAACTTTAATTCCCTCTTTTCCTGTAAACTCTTTCCCTTTAGCATCATTTACAATTTTTTGTGCTATATCACTTGCTTGTTGAGCAACAAGATGTGTGGCACTTGCAATTTTTGCATTCTCTTGTGTCATTTTATCCAATACAGATATATCACTATTTATATCTACAATTTTAACTCTTTGTTGTTCTGTATCACTACTTACAATATCAATTAAGGATGTTGTAGATTCAATATTTTGATTTAACACCTCATATCCATCAATCATCTCTGTTGCTATTTTAGTACCATCATTAGCTTGTGATGTTGCTATTTGAACTAATTCTTTAATTTCTGATGCAGCCTCTGCTGATCTTGATGCTAGATTTCTAACCTCTTGTGCAACTACAGCGAAACCTTTCCCAGCTTCACCTGCTGTTGCTGCTTCAACTGCAGCATTTAGAGATAAAATATTTGTTTGAAATGCAATTTGATCAATAACACTAATAGATTCTGTTATTGCATTTACTTTTTCATTAATATTTTTCATAGCAACTGCTGTCTTTGTTGCTAGTTCATGTCCTTTTGTAGATGAAGTTGTAACTTCACTTGCGTACTGTGACATTTTTTTACTATTTTCTGTAGTATTATATAAATTATTAGTTACTTCATTTAACACAGCAGAAGTACGGCTTAAAGATTCCGCCTGCTCAGCAGAAGAGTTTGTCAACTTTTCTACATTTTTAGAAAAAACTTCTGATGTTTGCTGTAACGCTTTACCATTATGTAGGTTCTGTCCACTTAACTTTGTAAGTGTTTCCCCTAAGAAATCAACTTGGGTAAATAGTTCCTTAATCTCTCCTGTTGTTTTCCCTTGAGAATTAATCCTAGTGCTATATTCATCACTAGAATAATGACTTAAAGAGTTTAATGTTCTATTAATATTGTATTGAAGAGATGATAATAGTTTATTTACAATCTCCACAAGATTATTTATCTCTGGATTATTTGCTACAGCATTTATTTTTACACTTAACTCTCCTAAAGATGCCTCTTCACATATAGAGGCACTATCTTTAATAGCATCTGCATCTTTATTAATCCCCTCAATAGTTTTTATTATATTTGTATTTATAGCAACAACCATCTCGCCAATTTCATCCATACTATGAACTTTAAATGGTTCGATTGTATTTTTCTCTTTTGCTAAAAATGAGAAGAATTCTTCAAGTTCATATTTTAGCTTTTTTAAAGGATCAGTAACTCTTTTTACAACTAGCCACACTACGCTCAAAGTAATCAATATAAATAATACAGATACTGAAATAATAAATACTAAAGTATCAGATATAACACTATCTGCTTTTTCAAGTGAAAAAGTAAGATCAATAACACCAACTACATCACCCTCTTTTTGATTTGCATGACACATCAAACAATCATTAGTAGCAATCATAGGTCTTAACACCCTAATATCGTGAGAATCACCCTTATATATATCAAGAACTATCTCTTTTTTACTATTAAATGCACTTAAAATATCTTTATCTTTTGTAAAAGATGTTTGTGGTGAATAAAGTTCAATAGTCCCCTTACTTTTTGCAACTGTTAAATTTTTTAGACCCTTAATCTCTTTTCTACTTTGCTCTTCAGCATGCTGAATAACAGCTGGATCACCTGTATTCATAGCATTTCTCAAAGTTATAAATATTGAATCTGTTAACATACTCAAGGAATCCTTAGCACTATTTTGAGCTAATGTATTCATTTGACTTGTAGTAATATAATTTGTAATAACATTACCCACTGCTAATATAAAGACAATCGGTATAATTATCTTGGTTGATACTCTCATTTTATTAAACATATTTTTCCCAATTCTTCAATTTTATATACTAAATTATAACACCATTTAACTTATAAATTATGTTTTCTTTTTTAACTCATCTATATCTTTTTGAAGTTTTTCCATATTTACTAAAAGTAGATCTAATTTTTCCTCTTCTCTATTCATTTGTTCATCTTTATCAGCATTTTGGATTTTCTCCATCTCACCTATAATTACTGCAACAAAAAGATTAAAAAATACAAATGCGGCAATTATTACAAAACTAACAAAATAAACCCAAGCCCAACTATAAAGTTCCATAGCCTCATACATTACATCAGTCCAATCTTCAAAAGTAAGTACTCTAAATAAAGTTAGCATTGAAGTTAAAAAGTTATTCCATAGTCCTGACTTTAACTCTTCAAAGAAAAAGTTACCAACAATTGCATAGATATAGAATATAATAAACATCAATATAACAATATCAACGATAGCTGGAATTGCACCTATTAACATATCTATTATTTTTTTAAGTTCAGGTCTTGATGTTAGAAGTCTTAGAACTCTAAATATCCTCATTAGCCTTGCAATTGCAGCAAAAGATGAGTTTTCTAAAGGGATTAAAGTTATTACTACAATTATAAAATCAAAAACGTTCCATCCACTTTTAAAGAAATCTGTTAAATTTTTCTCTGCAGACATTTTTATAAGTATCTCTACTAAAAAATAAACCGTAATAAACATATCTAAACTATAAAAAAACATCCCGAAGGGAGCTGCAACATCCTCTATTGTTTTAAAACCTAATGCAGCTGCATAAAATAGTATAATTCCTGTTGTAAGATTAGAAAACCATTTGGCATTTCTAATTACTATAACTTTTGCTTTTAAATTCATCTTTTTATTTCCTATTTTTATCTTACTAGAAAAGAACCTATCATACCAATTAGTCCACCAAAAACACCACCCCAAACAACTAGCCATCCAAGATGTTCTTTTATCATATCTTGAACTAACTCTTTTACCATTTTAGGATTTAATTCATTTAGTCTTTGCTCAACAACTACATTTATTTTAGTATAGATATCTGAACTTATATCACCATTTCCAAGTGTATCAGCCAATGTTGATTGAAATGCTTCTGTATGGACTATCTCGGTAATAGATTTTTTCATCTTTTTTTCAAAAGGATCTTTTAGAGGTTCTAAGGCTGTAACGCCTCCAAACATTCCTAACATTCCACCAAAACTAGACTCCATCACTGCACTTTTTAAACTTTCAAAAGCTATTGAAAAATCTGTTTTATCAATCACACCTGATAGATCTATCTTTTTATCATCACCAAATTCACTTTTAAAAAATTTATCTAAATTCTCTTTTGTAAAAAACTGCTCCATAATAAGAGTATGAATTGAAATTTTAAATTGTTCAAATCTATTTTCAACCACACCACTTCCATAAAGAAACGGGACTTTTTCAAATAACATATGTACAGCCAACCAATTTGTTAGAGCACCACTTAAAGCGAATAATCCTATCGTTAAAATAATATTATTCTCAATTATAAAACCTGTTATAACTACTGCTGATGCTATTAAATTTGTAACTACACTTTTATTCATAACTATTTACCATCAAATCCAAAGTGATGAAACTCTTTTGGTTCTTTAGCTTGAAACTCATATCCTAAAATTCTTGTAACTTTACTATGTAGCATTACTCTTTGAACTTGGTTAGATCCTTTTCCATATTGTAAATCACCAATTATAGGCATTCCTGCATATTGTAAATGAACTCTAATTTGATGAGTTCTTCCATTTTCAATCACAATTTTTACTTTACTTTTTTTACCCTCTACCATATATGGAGTTACTAAAGTAGAAGCTGGTTTTCCATGTTTCTCATCAATTCTACTTCTTGCAATTTTCCCTTTAATTGTAGATATTGGTAGGTCTATTAAAACCTCTTCAACAATTTTACCATCTACAATTGCTACATACTCTTTATAAACTCTATGCTCTTTAAACTCTTTAATTGCTTTTTGTCTAAACTCTTCATTTTTAGCCATTAGCATTACACCACTTGTCTCTTTATCAAGTCTATTTAATAATACAGCTTGAGGAAACTTTTTTTCAACCTCTGCTGCATTTAAAAATGCAGGTTTGTCAACAACTAAGATATCATCATTTTCAAAAATAATTCTAGCTTCCGCTATCTCTTTTACTTTAAATACTGTATCATCTTTTATCTGTCCTCGTGCTAGTCTTAGTTTCTTTCCACCAACAGTTACTACACCCTTATCTATTAATTCTTTTGCTTTTCCATTTGAAATATTTTCTTGTATTGCTAATAATTTATACGCTTTTTCCATTTTGTTCTCCATTTATATATTTTAAAATAGGTTCAACTGTACCTATTTGTGTTAAACTTGATTTTTTTAACTCTTTTATTTTATCCAAATACTCTTTTAATTGTTTCTGTGAAATTAAATAATAATCATTAACACACTCAAAAAGTGATTTTTGATTAAATATTGTTTTTCCACTTATTACAACCGTATTAAAAAATGCTGGTTCTATTGGGTTGTGTCCACCAGCAGTATGAATAAATCCACCACCTAAAATAACTACATCACTTATTGAATAGATATTTATAAGCTCACCCATAACATCAACAACCACAACATCACTATCAAAGTTATCTTGTGTCGTATATCTATGATAAGTTGTATCACTATTTTTATATCTATTCTCAACTAAAGAGTAAACTTCATCAAATCTTTCAGGGTGCCTAGGGACTAGTATAAGTTTTCCTTGACTTTTATTCCACGAATTTATTATCAGTTCCTCTTCTGTTTTATGAGTACTACCTGCAGTTATAATTGTACCCATTGGTTTTTTCAATATTTTTGTTATTTTTGGTAAACTAGCTAGTTTAATATTACCAATAACATCTATATTCTTTCCACCTAATTCTTCTAGTCTTATTTTATCAATTTGGCTTTGTGCGAAAATCTTATCTATATTTTTAAATATTTGTTTATAAAAAAACTTGTATTTTTTATAACTAGCATAAGACTTATCGTTTATTCTTCCATTTATTAATACAGTTTTTGCACCCCTAGATTTTGCAAGCAAAAATAACATATACCAAAGCTCAGCTTCCATTACAACTAAAACTTTTTGTTTTGTTATCCAAAATGGCAAAAATATTTCAAATGGTAAATATCTTACATTTTTAACCATCTTTGAACCTTGTTCAAATCCAGTATTTGTAATAACTGATAAATTAATATCATCAACATTTAGTTTTTCAAATATTGGTTTTAAAGCTGTAGTTTCTCCTTGAGAACAACTATGAAACCAAATTTTATCTGTGTTAAATTTTGAATTATTTTTTAAAAAGAATTTTGCTGGGATTGCTTTTTTATATTTTTTATTACGAGATTTAAAAAGTAGATAAGGGATTGCAACTATATATGCTAATAAAGCTATTAAATAATAAATATATTTAAACATAATAGTTACTGAATGGACTTTTGTCCATTCAATTAAGCCTCTGCTGAATTATCCTTGTAAATAATTCTTCCACAATGAGGACATGTCATAATTTCATCAGATAATAAGAAATTACTATAAAATCTATCATTTAATTTCATATGACACCCATAACAAGCTTGATTTTTAACTTCAACAACAGCTTTCTCTTTTGCCCATCTTTTAATTTTTTCATAAAATGTTAAAACTTTTGCATCAACATTTTCTATTAATTCAGATTTATTTTTATAAACACCATCTCTTGCTTTCTCTAAGCTAGAGATATTATTGTCTATAACATCTTTTAACTCTTTAACAGACTCTTCTTCTGTTGCCAATTCAGCTATAACAGCATCATTCTCTTCAGTTTTATTTTCTATTAAAGCATCAAGTCTTGTAATCTCTTCATTTGTAAAATTTATTTGCTCTTTAGCTATCTCTTCTTCAAGTTGTAAAGCTTTTACCTCTTTTTCATTTTTAGCTAATTTATGCTTACCAGCAATCTCTTCAAGCTTATCAGATAACTCTTTTAGATTTAAATCATTTTTAATTCTTTTATTTTTAGTATCATCAATAATAACATACAAGTTATCTCTTTGCTTAGTTAACTTATCTACTGCTTGTGTAAATACTTTTAATTTTTCTTGCTCATTTTTGATTTGTGGTTCAAAATTTACAATATCTTTATCAAATTGTGATAATTTTACTAATTGTTCTAGGTGTTTATTCAATCTTTTTTCCTTATTTATAATTAAATGGATTCTGTGATGCTACTATTATAGCTTTTTTATCATTATTTTTCAAATAGTTTTTTAATAAACCATTTAAAAGGGTTGTAAAATGGATTTCACTTTCATAGTGACCTATATCTAAAAGTGTTATATTCCTAGCAATTGCCTCCATGCCATCATGGTATTTTATATCACCAGTTAAAAAACAATCTGCTTTTACATAAGGCAAAAGAGACATTCCAGAACCTGTTGTTAATGCAATTGTTTTTAGATTTTTTTTAGATTTTACAGTTTTTAAAAATTTTATATTTAGTTTTTCTTTTACAAGTTTTTGCAGTTCTTTTAAACTCATATCTACATCTGCTGTAACTACAAAATCATCAACTTTTTTAAAATCTAATCCTAATACTTCACGCCCTACATAGATATTTAAATGACTTTTATCAATATTTGTGTGCATAGATATTAAACTAATATCTTTTTTTATTAACTTTTTTAAAATTTTAGTTGAATAACTATCATTATTGATTTTTTTTAGAGGTGAAAAAATCAAAGGATGATGAGTGATAATTAAACTTTTAGGTTTAATATCTTTTATCATCTTTAGATCTAAATCTAAAGATATATATACATTTTTAACAATATCCTTAAAACTTCCAACTATTAAACCACTATTATCCCACTTCTCTTGTGTGTCAAAAGGGGAAATAGAGTCTAAATAATCATATATATCTTTAATTTTCATTATTATACCTAGTAACCTAATCTTTTTAATCGTTCAGGTTCTTGCTCTTTATACATTGCAGCACATCCAAGTGATAGTTCTCTTACTTTTAAAATATAGTTTTGTCTACTAGTTACACTTATCGCTTTTCTAGCATCAAGAGTATTAAAAGCATGAGATGCCATCATACATTGGTCATATGCAGGAAGAGGAAGCTCTGCTTCTAAACATTTTTGACACTCTTCATAAGCCTCATCAAAATGTTTAAAAAGCATATCAGTATTAGCTATCTCAAAATTGTATTTACTAAACTGTATTTCACTCTCCATATGTATATCTTTATATGTAGTTTTTCCATGTTCATTTTCATTCCAAACTATATCAAAAATATTATCAACACCTTGTAGATACATAGCAAGTCTTTCAGTTCCATATGTTATCTCAACAGCAACAGGATCACAAGCAATTCCACCTACTTGTTGAAAATATGTAAACTGTGTAACTTCCATACCATCAAGCCAAACTTCCCAACCAAGACCCCAAGCACCTAAGGTTGGAGATTCCCAGTTATCTTCTACAAATCTAATATCATGTTTCGATAAATCAAGTCCTAGATATTCTAAAGATTTTAAATATAAATCTTGAATATTTTCAGGGCTTGGCTTAATTAAAGCTTGAAATTGATAATAAGAACCAAGACGATTTGGGTTTTCTCCATATCTTCCATCAGTTGGTCTTCTACTTGGTGCTACATAGGCTACAGACCAAGGTTTACTATCAAGACTTCTTAAAAGTGTAGCAGGATGAAAAGTTCCAGCACCGCTTGGTATATCATAAGGTTGTAGTACATTACAACCCTGATCTGCCCAAAATTGTTGAAGTTTTAAAAGTAGTTGTGAAAATGTAACCATGATTATATAATTACTTCTATCTCTTTAGAATCATTTGCAACTTTTTTCTCTTTTACAATTCTATCTTCTTTTAATTTGATTGCTAACTCTTTATCAGAAATTGCTAAAATTTGCATAGCTAAATATGCAGCATTAACTGCACCAGCTTTACCTAAAGCAACAGTAGCAACTGGCATACCTGCAGGCATTTGAACAGTAGATAACATAGCATCCATACCATCCATAGCACCACCTTTCATTGGCACTCCTACAACTGGTTTAGTAGTTCCAGCTGCTAAAGCACCAGCTAAATGTGCAGCCATACCAGCAGCAGCTATAAATACTTTTGCACCTTTTTCTTCTGCTTCTTTAATGTATGTTTTAGTTCTCTCTGGACTTCTATGTGCTGAACTAATAATCAACTCATATTTTACATTGAACATCTCTAAAGTGTCCGCACAATTTTTCATAATCTCATAATCTGACTTACTTCCCATTATAATAGAAACAAAATCCATTTTTAATCCTCATATTTAATATAGCCATTATTTTAACAAATTATAACTTAATCAAATATTTACCTTTACATTTACTTAATTATTGATTTAATTATTGATTTAA
>CBFDEF010000027.1:0-21794 GCA_965603755.1 uncultured Arcobacteraceae bacterium | reverse complement strand
AACAAAAAGGTAAGTCAATAGGAATTGCAGGATGGGTAGTAAAACCTTTTAGTGACAAAAAAATTGTAATGGCAGTGAAAAAAATTTTGGGTATTTAAAAAAGTTGATTTTTTAATATAAATAATTAGAAAGGAGTATTTATGAGTTCAAATGAAAGTATAGATGATAAAGTTGCCCTTGATACACGACTAGGAGACCATCTTGAAAAATATCTAACATTTCTTGTCGATGATGAGATTTATGGATTAGAGATTTTAAAGGTTAGGGAGATTGTTGCTATGCTGCATATCTCTAAGGTTCCTTTAGTACCTGAGTATGTAAAAGGTGTTATCAATCTTAGGGGTAAAGTTATCCCTGTGATTGATATAAGATTAAAATTTAAGATGGATGGTATTGACTATGATGAGCATACAACTATTATTATAGTTGATGTTGATGAAATATCAGTTGGATTTATAGTTGATGAAACTTCTGAAGTGGTAAAAATTAAGCAGGATAACTTAATGCCACCTCCAAATTTTGGTACGACTATAGATACATCATTTCTAAAATCTATGGCAAAAACAGAAGATAATATCACAATGATAGTAGATCTTGAAAAACTTTTTAGTAGCGATGAGATAAAGTCGCTTTCAATTCACAGTGAAGAAGAGGAAAAATAAAATGAAAATGACAGTAAAAAAACAGTTAATAATATCATTATTATTAGTAGGGATAATCCCATTTGTGGTTATTAGTATAATATCGTTTAGTAATACAGATACAGCTATGGTTAAAAAAAGTTATGATGCCTTAACTTCTGCAAGAGATTCAAAAGCAGATCAGATAACAAACTTTTTTCATAAGTTGACTGGTGATATACATATCATGTCAAAAAGTAAAGATGTTGTAGGGTTGACTGATGAATTGATTCGTGTACATAAAGAGTTAAAAGTAAAAGGAAATGATACATATCCTGTTGCAAACACTAAAGTTAAGGATGCAACAGAGCCATTTGAGGAGTTTTTTCAAGACTATATGGATGAATATGGGTATTATGATATTTTTGTTATATGTGAAAAGCATGGTCATGTTATGTATACAGCAGCAAAAGAGTCTGATTATGGTGCAAATGTAGGTAGTGGTTCTTTAAAAGATAGTGGATTAGGTGAAGCGTGGAGAAAAGCAAAGGAGCTTAAAAGAGCAGTGTTTATTGATATGAAACCTTATGCACCGAGTGGTGGTGCACCTGCGATGTTCTTAGCTACACCAATTTTAAAAGATGGTAAAGTTATTTCAGTATTGGCTTTCCAAGTTAGTGATAAAGAGATTAATAAAATTATGCAGTTTAGAGAGGGTTACGGAAAGTCTCAAGAAGATTATCTTGTAGGTAGTGATAAACTTATGAGAAGTGATAGTTTTTTAGATCCTAAAGGACATAGCTTAAAAGCATCATTTGCAAATAATGTAGGCGTGGATACAAAAGCTAGTAAAAATGCTTTACAAGGACAAACAGATACTGAGATAATAATGGATTATAATAATAACCCTGTACTTTCAGCTTATACATCTGTAAAAATTGGAAAAGATTTAGAGTGGGCATTAATATCAGAGATTGATGAATCTGAGGTTGAAGAGCCGATTATGGATTTAATGAATAGTGCTTTTATTGTTGGTGGAATATTTTTGGTTATTATTGTTATTATTGCTATTTTACTTGCAAACTATGTTTCAAAACCAATAATAAATGCTGTTTCTTCAATAGCTTCAGGAAGTGAACAAGTTGTTGCAGCTTCTGATCAAATTGCATCATCTGCAACAATGTTATCAGAGTCTGCAAGTGATCAAGCTGCATCTGTTGAAGAGATAAGTGCTACTATAGAGGAGACAAGTACAACTGTTGAACAAAATAGTAATAATGCAAGAGAAGCTGACATCTTAAGTACTGATGCATCTACATCTGCACAGGATGGTTATAAATCTATACAAAATCTACTTTCTGCAATGGAAGAGATTACTGGATCTTCTAAAGAGATAGCAAATATTATTAAAACTATTGATGAGATTGCATTTCAAACAAATCTACTTGCTCTAAATGCAGCGGTTGAAGCAGCTCGAGCAGGAGAACATGGTCTTGGATTTGCTGTGGTTGCAGATGAGGTAAGAAATCTTGCAGGAAGATCATCAACAGCAGCAAAAGAGACTGCAGATATCATTGAAAACTCTTTAGCACAAGTTCAAAAAGGTAACTCTATTGCAAATGAAACAAATAAAGCTTTTGAAGATATTTTAGACAAAGTTAAAAAAAGTGGTAACCTTGTAGGTGAGATAGCAATGGCTTCAAAAGAGCAAACAGAGGGTATGTCTCAAATAAATAAAGCTATGAGTCAAATAGACCAAGTAACACAAACAGTTGCTAGTACATCTGAAGAATCAGCTGCTGCAGCAGAGGAGTTAAATGCTCAAGCAGTTACTATGAGTGACACAGTAAGAGAGTTAGGTAGTCTTGTAGGATATACAGCTGGTACTGCTGTGGTACAAACAAAACAGAGAAAGAAAATAGCAACAGCTAAACCAATAGCAAGAGCTAAGAATAAAAGTCCTGAGGATATAATGCCTTTAAGCCAAAATGACACACTAGAGTTCTAAAGGGGAAAATATGCTAATGGATAACAATATATTTGCCATAGATGGATCAACATCTCATGGTGAATTATCAAAGGTGCATAAAGATATTCTTAAAAATATCAAAGATATAAAAACCATAGAAGTAAAGCAGGAGAATGAGATACAGTCATCTGCTTTATTGTCATTGCTAATCTGTATAAAAAATAGTAAACCTAAGATAAAAATACCGCTGATTGATAAGCAAAATAGTTTTTTAAATGGTCTAGGTTCATTTTCAATAGTTAAGTAGGACAATAAAAGAGAAAATCTTTAAAAAAGGGTTTATTATGGATAAGAAAGAGAGATTGCTTCAGGTTTTTATAGAGGAAGCAAATGAGATAATTGAGCAGTTAGATAGGCTCGTGATGGAGCTGGAAGAAGGTGGAGATGGTGCTTCACTTATAAATGATATATTTAGAGGTGTACATACACTAAAAGGGAGTGCAAATTCATTTGGTTTTGCAAGACTAGGTGAATATGTACACCATTGGGAAGATTTACTTGGGATGTTTAGAGATCATCCTGAAATATCGCTTGACAGTAGTTTTGATCTATTTTTTGAAGCTGTAACTGTAGTAAGAGAGATATTAGAACTTGAGATAAATAAAGAGGATGGTGTTCCTGAAAACTATACTAAGACACTTGATGAGATTAAACATAAACTTAATAACAAAGAAGATTTAGTAAACGAACAATCAAATGTTCAAAAAGTTGAAAAAGAGGAACCTCAGTTTGATTTGACTTATGAGGTTGCCCATACAAATGATAGCGAACTAAAAAATCTTGCACAAGATGAAAAAGAAAAAATTGAAAAATCTATACAAGAGGGTAAAAATCTTTATAATATTGTGTTGTGTTTTGATGACGACCTTTATTTTAGAGGTCATAATCATCTAATATCAATAAAACTACTTGATGATATAGGTGATATTATAAAATCATATTGGAGTTTTGGTGCATTAGATTCTTTAGAAGATTATAACAATGAACATAACTATGTTAAAGAGGTGTCTCTATATCTAACAACAGATTTATCTCATCCTGATATTGAGGAGATATTTGAATTTTCAGCAGATGATCATGAGGTAAAAATAAAACTTTTTACAAAGGAAGAGTTGACAAAGGAAGAGACCAACGTCTCTTCCGACTCAACGAATGTTGACACATCTTCCGACTCAAAGGATACTAAAAAAACAAAAAATGCAGTCAAAGAAGATGAGCCTAATATAAAAAAAGAGGTTGAACAAAAAATAGAGCAAGAAGAAAATAGACAAGGTGACAGAAGGAAAGAGGATAGAAGAGATAAAGGGACAGCTTCTAGAACTCAATCTTTTATCAGAATAGAATCAAATAAAATAGATGAACTTTTTGATTCAGTTGGAGAGATGGTAATTGCTCAAAGTTATATAGAAAATTCAGAAGTGATCAAAGAATCAGAAAATGTAACTTTAAAGAAGAATATTAATGCCTTGACTAAAACAACTAAAAGAATTCAAGATCAAGTTATGAGTTTAAGAATGGTTGCTATTAAAGATACTTTTCTAAAAATGAAAAGAATAGCAAGAGATGTTTCTAAAAAAACAGGTAAAGAGTTTGAATTTATTCTAAATGGAGAAGATACAGAGATAGATAAAACAATGGTAGATGCTCTATCTGATCCACTTATTCATCTTATTAGAAATGCAATTGATCATGGACTTGAAAGCGATGAAGATAGAAAAAATGTAGGTAAAGATGTAGGTAAAGTACATCTTGATGCATATCATCGTGGAGACAATATAGTTATTGAGATTAAAGATGATGGTAAAGGGATAGATAAAGATGCAATTTTAGCAAAAGCAATTGACAGAGGTCTTGCACATGAAGGTCAAAATTTAACTGAATCTGAAATAATAAATTTTATATTTAACCCCGGCTTTTCAATGGCAAAAGAGATTAGTGATGTATCTGGTCGTGGAGTTGGACTTGATGTAGTAAAAACCTCTATTGATAAACTAAAAGGGAAGATGGATATAAGTACCACTTTAGGAAAAGGTAGTTCTTTTAAGATTGTTTTACCTTTAACTTTAGCAATTATTGATGGGATGATTATATCAATAAATGATGAAACTTTTATCATCCCAACGCTGACTGTAGTTGAGTCGTTTTCACCAAATATGGACAAGGTAAGCTCTGTTCAACATAAAGAAGAATTTATAGATTTTAGAGGTGAGGTTTTACCAATTGTTCACCTTAATAGATTTTTAAATCTTTCTGGTGAGGAGAGAGCAGATAAAGATTCTGTTTTTATATGTATTGAACATGAAAAAGGAAAGTTTGTTTTAAGAGTTGATTCTCTTGATGGAAGACAGCAAGTTGTTGTAAAATCTATGGGTAAATTTCTAAACTTTGTAAAAGAGATAGTTGGTGGTGCAATTCTTGGTGATGGGAAAATAGCTTTAATTTTAAATATAGAAGAGATAAGAGCAAAGTTGGATATATAATTATGGAAGTAACACAAATATCAAAAAAAGAGTTTGATCTTTTTAAAAAATATATTTATGATAATACTGGTATAAGATTGGCTGACCATAAAGCAACACTTTTAAAAACAAGATTAAGCAAAAGATTAAGGGAACTTAATCTTAACAGTTTTGAAGAGTATTATGAATATCTTGGCAGTAACCAAGCAGAGTATATAAAGTTTGTAAATGCAATCTCAACAAATGTAACCTCTTTTTTTAGAGAGGCTAGACAGTGGGAATTTTTAACTAAAGAGATTCAAGATATAAAAGATAGAACTGTAGGTAAAAAGTTAAGAGTATGGTCTGCAGCTTGTTCTACAGGTGAAGAGCCTTATACAATTGGGATGTTCCTAAAAAAAGAGATGGAAGGGTTTGAAGATTTTGATATCAAGATATTGGCTTCTGATATTTCACATGAAGCTTTAACAAAAGCAAAAAAAGGGATATATCAAGCTAAAGATATTAATGATTTACCAAAACATCATATTACTAATAACTTTAATAGAATAGGTAAAACAGATAACTACAGAATAGATGATGAGTTGGCAGACTTAGTGATGTTTAGAGAGTTTAATCTAGTTTATGGTGACTACTCTTTGTTTGGTAAGACACAGTTTGATTTAATATTTTGTAGAAATGTAATGATTTATTTTGATAATGATACTAAAAGAGATATTGTACAAAACTTAGCAAAAAAGTTAAAAAAAGGTGGCTATCTTTTTATTGGTCACTCTGAAAGTTTAATGACTCATGAGGGTTTAAAGTATGTTGTTCCATCAATATATAAAAAAATATAAAGTAATAAAGGATAGTTATGCCTATAAATGTATTGATAGTTGATGATAGTGCAACAGCCAGAGCAGTTATAAAAGCAGCTCTAGAAAAAGATTCTGCTATAAATGTTGTGGGAGCTGCACAAGACGCATTTGTAGCTCGAGATATGATTGTAAGGCTTCGTCCAGATGTGATCTGCTTAGATGTAGAGATGCCAAAAATGGATGGAATTACATTTCTTAATAAAATAATGACCCACCTACCAACTCCTGTAATAATGGTCTCTTCCTTAACAAAAGCAGGAGCTAAAACAACACTTGATGCTTTGGCTTATGGTGCTTTTGATTATGTTTCAAAAACACATTCAAATGTATATGAGGGTATTTCTCAAATGGAAGATGAGTTAATTGAGAAGGTGAAACAAGCAAGCAGAGTTGATCCAAAAGTTCTACAAGCTAGGATGAAAAAGTCACAAACTCACTCTAGTCCAAAGGTTTATTCATTAAGTGAGACAACACAAAAGATTGTTTTAATAGGTGCATCTACTGGTGGTACAGTTGCACTACAAGATTTACTATCAAGATTACCAAAGAATTTTCCAGGAATTGTTGTAGTTCAACATATGCCAGCATCATTTACAAAAGGTTTTGCTCAAAGATTGGATGAAGCTTGTCAAGTTGATGTAAAAGAGGCTGAGGATGGAGATAGGGTACAAACTGGTCAAGTACTTATCGCACCTGGCTCTCATCACCTAAAACTTACTAGGACTGGTGGTATATATCGTGTAAAGTATGGTGATGAGGGTGTAGTAAGTGGTCATAAACCATCTGTTGATGTACTTTTTTCATCAGCAGCAAAATTTGCTGGTGCAAATGCTATAGGGATCATCCTAACAGGGATGGGAAAAGATGGTGCAAAAGGGATGCTTGCAATGAAAAATGCTGGTGCTAAAACAATAGCTCAAGATGAAAAAAGCTGTGTAGTTTATGGTATGCCAAAAGCTGCTGTTGATTTAGGTGCTGCAGATTTTATTGAATCATTGGACAATATAGGAAGCCGTGCAATAACGATTTTAAAAAATAATAAAGGATAATAGATGGAAATAAAACAAATGACAATTAAAACAAAGTTGGTACTATTATCTATTCTAATGTTTGTAGGTTTTTCATCATTATTTTTTCTAGGACAGTATTCTACAAAACAATTAGAAAATATTGGTTTAGTAAATCGTTATGTTGAAAAACTAAACACGGATGTTTTAACTTTAAGAAAAATTGAGAAAGATTTTTTATCAAGAAAAGATTTAAAATATGAAAAAGCTTTTAATAAAAATATTAAAACTTTAACATCAAACACAAATGAGTTGATAAATTTATTAAATCAACTAGATATTGAAACAAAAATTATTGATGAATATTTAGTAATTATCAAAGAATATCACAAAAGTTTTCTACAAATAGTCAAAACTACGCAAACAATTGGATTAAAGCCAACAAGTGGTTTATATGGTGAATTTAGGGGAGTGGTACATAAATTATCTAGTGCAGTAGAGGAAACTAAAAATGATAAGTATATTGAATATGTATTGACTCTACGAAAACATGAAAAAGATTTTATGTTAAGAAAAGATTTAAAATATGTTAAAAAACTAAATAAAACTGTTGATTCAATGATTTTAGGAATTAAAAATAAAAAAGTAAATTTTACAAAAAAAGAAGCATCTTTAATTCTTCAATATATTAAATCATATCAAAAAACTTTTTCTAAAGTTGTAGATTTAAATAAAAAAATTGGTTTAAATAGTAAGTTGGGATTACTTGGTAGTATGAGAGCAATAATTCATAAAACAGAAGATAAGATATCAATGATAAGTGATATAATAAATAAAGAAAGTAATAAAAAAAATAGTTTCTTAAAACAGTTTATACTTATTTTTACTATTAGTATTTTAGTAGTTGTGTTAATCTCTTTATATATAATTGCAAGTGGCATTATGAAAACAATATCAAATGCAATAGATGAAATCTCTACGGGAACAGCTCAAATTGTATCAGCATCAAATGAGATTGCAAGTAGTGCAACAATGCTAGCTGAATCTTCAAGTGACCAAGCAGCGTCTGTAGAGGAGATAACAGCGACTATTGAACAAACCAGTACAACTATTGAACAAACTGCAAGCAACTCAGGTAAAGCTGATTTATTAAGTAAAGATTCTTCAAAATCTGCACAAGAGGGTTATGGACATATTAAAAAGCTATTAGTATCTATGAATGAAATTACTGGGTCTAGTAAAGAGATAGCAAATATCATTAAAACTATTGATGAGATTGCTTTTCAAACAAATTTACTTGCACTTAATGCAGCAGTTGAAGCGGCACGAGCAGGAGAACATGGACTTGGATTTGCGGTAGTTGCGGAGGAAGTAAGAAACCTTGCGGGTAAAAGTGCAAATGCAGCAAAAGAGACAGCAGTAATTATAGATAATTCATTAACACAAGTAAATAACGGTAACAAAATAGCAAACGAAACAAATAAAGCCTTTGAAGAAATTTTAGATAAAGTAAATAAAAGCAGCGTTTTAATTACTGAAATATCTGATGCATCAAAAGAGCAGACAGAGGGTATGCATCAAATAAATAAAGCTATGGGGCAAATTGATGAAGTGACTCAAACTGTTGCAAGTACATCTGAAGAGTCAGCTGCTGCAGCTGAGGAGTTAAGTGCACAAGCGACTAGTATGGAAGGAACTGTGAAATCTATCAGTTTAATAGTTGGATAAGCAATTTAAAATCAATTGCTTTACTTGTAGGATATAAAGTTGATAAAAAATAGAATAGTTATGGTATTTAAATTTTAACAGGGGAAAATAATGGAACTAAATGAGATAGATAACAAAGATTTATTAGCAGAGATAAGCAGACGCTTTTCTCAAAGAGATAATACTATTTATGAACTAAAAGTTGTAATGGGAAAAATGGAAGATATAAATAAAAAGCTTTTAGATGCAGAGGCAAATAGAAGCAAATTTATATCTATAATTAGAAATGAATTTAACAACCCACTATCTAGTATGATAAATCTTTCAAAAATGCTTTTAAGTGGTAAAGAGAAAGTTGATATTAAGCTTATTGGAAACACTTTATATCAAGATGTTTTAAATCTTAACTTTCAAATCTCAAATATAATATTTGTAGCAGAGATAGAAGCTGGTACTTTAGAAAAAGAGATATCAAAAATAGATTTCAATGAGATAATTGAAGAGATAAAAGATGCTTTACAGTATTTAATAAAAGAGAAAGATATAGAATTAAATATAAACATATCATGTAATGAAGACCCAATATACCAAGATAGATCAAAAATTTATACTATTTTAATAAATCTCATATCAAATGCAATCAACTATTCAAAAAAGAGTTCTGTTGTAGAAATTGATATTATTGAAGAGATTGATAATGTAAGAATAACAGTAAAAGATCATGGGGAAGGTATAAGTGAAGAAAATCAAGAAATTATTTTTGAAAGATTTAGACAAGCTCATTCAGGTATGAATAGAACACAAATGGGTCAAGGTTTAGGTATGGGAATAGTACGAGATTTTATAGAGTTTTTAGATGGTCAATATAAACTAGAATCTAAAGAGGGTGAGTTTACAGTATTTGAATTTTATTTACCAAAAGAATCAAAAGATGAATCCATGTTTATGGATGATGATTTATTATTTGGTGATGGACAAGAGTTTTAAGGTCAAAAATGGAATTTGAAAAAAAATTTATCCATTCTTCGCAAATTTATGTTGCAACTGAACCTACTGAGATTCATACAGTATTAGGCTCTTGTGTTGCTGTTTGCTTGGTAGATAGTACAGCCTTTATAGCTGGGATGAACCACTACTTACTGCCACTATGGAATAATGATGGAATTCCTAGCCCAAAATTTGGTAATATAAGTATTGTAAAACTGATAGAAGCTATGGAGAAGGCTGGATCCAAAAGAAAAAATATAATTGCAAAAGTATTTGGGGGTGCTAGTCCTAGTGGACTTACGACTAGTCAAGTTGGATGTAGAAATATTGATATAGCGGAAGATATTTTAAATGAGTATGGTATAAAAATTGCAGGTAAAGATGTAGGTGGAACAAACAGTAGAAAAATTGTTCTAAACAGTGTAAGTGGGAAAGTGATACTTAGATATCCAAATAAATAGAGACAAAAACAGTAAATATGGAGAGTAAATATGAATAAAAATAAAAAAATTGTAGTTATTAACAATAAAGGGGGTGTTGGTAAAACAACCTCTTCTAATGAGCTATTTGCACCTTTTTTATCATTTGAAAATAGTATGAAGCGAACTTTTGTTTATGAATTTGATGAAGAGAATCTACATGATGCAAAATACAAAAATAGTGAATGTGTTAAGTTTTTACCACAAAAAATTACAAACTGTGATTTGGAAAATAATATTATGAATATTTTATTGGAAGAGTCTCATGCAGTAATTGATATAGGTGCAAATAAAAGTACAACCTACTTCTTAGAGGCTTTAGAGAAAAGTGCACTTGATCAAATCCTTTCTCTTGTAGCGATTCCTATAAGTGATGGGGAGCAAGATACATTAAATGCGAGAAATATATATAGAAAAATTAGGTCAATGAATAAAGATGTTCCAATAGTTTTTGTTTTAAGTAGATACACTCCAACTAGAGAGCTAGAGTATCAGTTTGATTATTTCTTTGATTCTCTTCTTCCATATATAGAAAATAAAGATAGAAATTGGGTTGTTTTAAATGATTCAGATAGTATAAAATTTGCCAGAAGAGAAGGTAAAACTATTTTTGAGATGAGTTATGACAATACAGATTATAAATCTATCATAAAAGATGCTTTAAAAAAAAACAAATCAACTAAAAAGATTAAAGAATTATCAAAAAGAAATAAACTATTACAAGATACAGTCGAATATAGAAAAGCTGTTTTAACTCCTGCATTTAATAAATTAAAAGAGCTTATTATTGATTAATGAGATATAAATCTATTTTACTATAAACTAAAATTATAATAAAATTAGGAAGTATATATGTTAAAAATATTGCTAGTTGATAGTTGGCTTTTAAACAATAAAGTTATTGAACAAGATGCCATGGAGTATTTTAAAGATCACAAGATTGAATTTAAATTTTTTGAATGTGACAATGAAATAGATGCTCTAAATATTATAAAAGAGAATGAGGTAGATATAGCATATATTGATATATCTTCAAAAGAGTATGATGGTATACAACTTTTAAAAGATATTAAATTACTCGAAGTAAGACAACCTAAAATAACTGCGGTTACTGTTTTATATGATAAAAAATATAGATATGAAGCTCTAAAACTAAATGTTTATAGGTATATTTATAAACCATATGATTACATAGAGATAGAGGAATCACTAGAAAAATTATTTAAGGACAACTACTACTCAAAAGAAGTGAATAGAATAAGTAATACCATAAATACAGAAGATTTTACAGATTTTCAAGAAAGTAAAACTTTTGAAGAAGATAATAAAAATAAAGCTGAAATTAATAGTGACTTTATGGACTTTGATGAAGATGATGATTTTATGGATTTTGATGAAGATGAGGAGGATGATGATTCGATTGATCATAGTAAAGAACTTATGGATGCGTACAATGACTCACATAAAAAAGTTACTGCAAAAGAATTTTTATCTTTTTATAATGAACAAGATGTTGATTCAGAAGAATTAGTTGAATTAGAAGAGTCTCTAGATACTCTTATTTCTCATATCTTATTTGAAGATAATCTAAAAGAAAATCTTCCTGAAGTTATAGATATTTTAGAAAAATACAATAGATTTTTATATATGTTTAGTGAGTTTGAGGAACTAAATAAAGTTATTTATGGATTAGTTGAATTATTAAATAGTATCAATTTCGATACTTTAAAAAGAACAAAAATGACTTCTAAATTTATAGTAGCTATAATTGAAGATTTATTTGATTGGAAAGAGCATGTTTTTATTCTAAAAGATGCTGTAGATGTTTATTATATTAATGCTTCAATATTAAATAGTTATGTTCAGTTAAAGGATATAGTCAAAACATAAAAAATTAAAATTAACACTTTTTTAACACATTTTTTTATTAAAATAATATAACTTTATATATTAAAGGGAGAGATTGTGTTATACAACTTAAAAGATATATTAAAATATTCAAAACAATTAAATTTATTATATGTAGAAGATGAAAAAAATATTAGAGAAGAAACAAAAGATATATTAGAAAACATATTTAAAGAGATTATTACTTGTGTTGATGGAGAAGATGGATTTAATAAGTTTCAACAAAATAAGCATATAGACTTAGTTCTAACAGATATAAATATGCCAAAAGTAAATGGTATAGAGATGATTGAAAAAATAAGAAGCATCAATACTCAAATACCTATTTTAGTACTCTCTGCTCATAGTGATATAAACTATTTTATTGATACTATTAAACTAGGTATTGATGGATATATATTAAAACCAATTGAATCAAAACAACTATTTTCCATTATCAAAAAAACAATACATAAAATCTCATTGCAAAAAGAGAATGAAGAGTACAAACATAACTTAGAGTTAAAAGTTGAAGAAGAGATTCAAAAAAGAGAATACCAAGAAAAAATTTTAATGCAACAAAGTAAATTAGCTAGCATGGGTGAGATGATGGATGCAGTTGCCCACCAATGGAAGCAACCCTTAAATATTATAAATATGAGAGTTGATATGCTTCAATATGATTTTAAAGATGAGATTATTGATGAGAAATATATTGATGATTTTATTGATAGGTTCAAGTTTCAAATGAAACATATTGTAAATACACTTGATGAGTTTAGAAACTTCTTTAGACCAAATAAAGCTACTAAAAAGTTTAGCATATCTAATTCAATTGACTCTACTTTGCTACTTGTAAAAGATGAATTTTTAAAAAATAGAATAACATTTTTAAAAGATATAAAAGATGATGGAATAATTTCAGGAAGCCCAAATGATTTTACACATCTAATCTTAAATATCATTAATAATTCAAAAGATGCTTTTATTGAAAATGATATTCAAAATAGAACTATACATATAGATTTATTTAAAATTGATGAAACAATAAGACTAGAGATATATGACAACGCAGGTGGAATTCCCAATAATGTTATAGATAATATTTTCAATGCAAATGTTACAACAAAAGAGGAAGGTAAAGGGACAGGAATTGGACTATATATGTCTAAACAAATTGCCAATAAACATAGAGGAGAAATCTATGTTGAAAATATTAATAATGGAGTAAAATTTATATTTGTAACTTCTCTAAAGGAATTAAATAATGAAAAATAAAAGATTTGAATTACTAAAAGAACAGTGTAAAGATATGACAATTTTATATGTTGAAGATGAACTAGATGTTGCTGAAATTATAACAGATATATTATCTAATATATTTAAAAAAGTAATTACTGCAAGTAATGGTAAAATTGGACTAGAAAAAAGAGAACTAAATGAGAATATAGATATTATTATTACTGATGTTAAAATGCCAATAAAAAATGGTTTAGATATGATACCAGATATTAGAAAATTTGATGATGATATATCAATATTGATAATATCTGCAAACAATAATACAGATTACTTTATGGATATAATAAGGTATGGGATTGATGGATATTTAGTTAAACCATTGGAATATGAACAATTTATTACAACTCTTTTGAAAGCAACTCAAAAAGTTGTATTAAGAAAACAAAATGAGATATACAAACAACACTTGGAACTAAAAGTTATAGAGAAAACTTCACAATTAGAACATAAATATTACACAGATGAATTAACAGGTTTAAAAAATAGATACGCATTATTAAAAGATATAAAAGATTTCAATGCCCAAAAATTGGTTTTGATTGATATAAATAAATTTTCTGCTTTAAATGATGTATATGGAAGTGATGCTGGAGATGATATTTTAAAGATTATTACAAATTTACTTTCACAGATATTTATTGATGATTGTTTATTATATAGAGTATCAGCAGATCAATTTGTATTTTTATCTCTAAATCAAGATAATCAAAATTCATGTATTGATTTTATTTATAAAATAACAAATATGCTTAGTTCTTCTAATATATTTATAAATGTTGATAATACTAAAATAGAGATAAATATATCAGCAACAATATCAATTGCAAAAAATATAGATAATGGGCATCTCCTTGAGTGTGCAGATACAGCACTTAATTATGCGAAAGAGACAAATCAACCACATGTTATATACTCCAAAGATTTAGAATCCAAAATGAATCATCAAAAAAGATTTAATGCAGTCAAACTTGTAAAAAATGCTTTGGAGGATGACAGACTTGTACCATTTTTTCAACCAATTATAAAAGATGATGATATTACATATGAATGCTTAGTAAGAATTATTGATAAAGATGGAAAAATTATATCACCATTTATGTTTCTTGATGAAATAAAAAACACACCATACTATACGCAACTTACCAAAACTATGATAGAAAAATCATTTGAATTTTTTGCTACTAAAACAAACTCCTTCTCAATTAATTTATCTTTTGAAGATATATCAAATGAACACCTAATAGAGTATATAAAAGAGCAATTAAACATATTTAAGCTACATAATCAACTAATTTTAGAGGTACTTGAGAGTGAGTCTATTAATAACTTTGAGATTGTAAAAAACTTTATTCATGAGATGAAGAGTTTAGGTGTAAGAATTGCTATTGATGATTTTGGCAGTGGATATTCCAACTTCTCATATCTACTTGAACTTGAACCTGATTATATTAAAATTGATGGCTCTATTATAAAAAACATAGCAGTAGACCATAAATCATATACTATTGCAAAAACAATTGTTAATTTCTCAAAAGAGTTGGGTATTAAAACAATAGGTGAGTTTGTTTATAATAAAGATGTTTTAGACAAAGTAGTTAATTTAGGTATAGATGGTAAACAAGGGTATTTCCTAGGAGAACCAAAAGCAGGAATTTAGTTATTAATTATAAAAAGGAGACACTATGAATATTTTAGTAGTAGATGATGATAAAACATACTTATATATTGTAAAAAATGCATTAAAGAAAGCTTATCCACAAGTTGATATTATGGTTACAACAAATGGAAAAGAGGCAATTATCTTATCTCAAGAGAATAATATAGATTTAATATTATTAGATGTAACTATGCCAAAAATGAGTGGAATAAAAGTTGCAAAACTTCTACAACATGCTGAAAGAACAAAAGATATTCCAATTATTTTTGTGACATCAACTTGCTATTCTGACTTTCAAAATGAAGGTTTTGATTTAGGGACAGTTGATTATATATCTAAGCCCATTGATAAAAATATTCTAATAAATAGAGTTGGACTATATCTTACAATTATAGAACAAAATAAATTATTACAATGTACTAATCGTAAACTAATAAAAAAAGTACATAGAGTAGAAGACCAGAACAAGATGCAAGAACAGATGATAATACATCAAAGTAAAACATCAGTTATGGGAGAGATGATTGGTGCCATTGCACATCAATGGAGACAACCTTTAAATATAATTGCAACATCAATGATAAATCTTGAAACAAAAGCTGAACTTGGAATGTTAGATTATAAAGAGATAAAAAGGATAAATTCCAAAGTTAATAATACTTTACAATTTTTATCTAAAACTATTGATGATTTTAGAAACTTTTTTGTTTTTTCAAAAGTTAGAGTTGAATTAAATTTAATAGAAGTTATTGAATCAACAATAAAGTTAGTTTCTACTCAATTTTATGCACATGGAATAAATATTGTGTTTAACTATGATAAAGATTCTTTATACTTTACGAATGGATACTATAATGAATTTAGACAAGTTATTTTAAATCTTCTTTCAAATGCAAAAGATGCTATTGAAATACAGATAAAAACAGATGATTCATTAGAAGGTGAGATAATTGTAGATATGAAAAAAACAAAAAAAAATATTGATATTGAAATATGCGATAATGGTGGAGGCATTGACAAAGAGATTAAAAAAAAGGTATTTAATCCATATTTCACAACAAAGTTTGCAGATCAAGGTACAGGTATAGGGTTATATCTATCAAAAACAATTGTAGAAAAAGTACACCTAGGAACCATAGAAGTTTATAATAAAAATAAAGGCAGTTGTTTTAAAATATCAATACCTCAAATGTTATAGATAACTTTTAGAAGCGCCCTTAGCATCATTACTTAAAAGTGATGATAATTTTAATTGCTCAGTTTTAGTTATAACTTCACTTTTTAATAATTCACCCAAAATAGCACCATGTGTTCTTTCCAGTTTATTTGCTATGTGAGTTATAGTATTATTTTTATTGAACATACTCTTAGCTTTTATTTTATCCTCTAAGCTCCATTTTAGTCCACTATTCTTAGCTTTTCCATCATCTTGATTTCTTTGTTGTCTTATAATCTGTTTATCTTCAAATTGAATTTTAGAAGCTATTTTCTTTTTCTTTGGTTGGTTTTGAGATATATTTTGAATATCTTGTTTTGTATCTTTTATTCTATTATCAATCAATTTATCAATATTTTTTGACATAAGATAGTGAAAGTTTTCACTATCTTTTACAATCTGTTTTTTAGCTCTTGTTATTGCCACATAAAAAAGATTGAACTCATCTAGTAACTCTTGGTTTGGCAAATAGTTTTGTTCATCTTGAAACTCTTTTAAACTATCACAACTAAAATCAACAATCAAATCAGCAAAATCTGTAAAGTCATCAGCTACCGTTACCCTATCCCACTCTAAACCTTTTGCAGTGTGTGCCGTTGTTAAAAATAATATCTCATTTTCTCTTCGTTGGAAACCATTATTTGCCCTATTTTGCCAAGCTGTATAAAACTTATCTGATATATCTTTAAATTCAAATATTTTTTCTTTATACTCTTTTGCAACTTTAAGTGCAGATTTTAGCTCATAATCCTCAACCTCATTAATATACTCTAATATATAATCCTCATCATCAAAATCTTTTAAGAATCTATTTCTTTTTATTTTAGTTTTATCATTATTTAAAAGATGATAAACCTCTATAGTTAAATTAAATATCTCATTTGGATCTCTTACTGTTACAAAAGGTTTTCTGTTCTCAATTCGTTTAGCTATTGTAGCTATAAGTGTTGCATTTGTTCTAGAAATAAATCCATTTGTATTTATAGTATCATCACAATTATTATCAATTATTGTGTCAATTTTTACTTTTTCATTTTTAAAATTTTTCAATAATATATTTGCAAAAGTAGCAATTGAATCATTAAACCTAAAACTACAAGATAGATAAAGTTTTTTATCTGTTTTTATCCTATCAAGAGCATTTTTACTTCCTCTAAATGAATATATCTGCTGATGCTCATCACCAACATATATTTTAGTTTTTGCTTGTAATGATTCAAAAATACCTAGTGTTACATCATTTGTATCTTGTGCTTCATCTAAAAGTATAATATCATAAGTAAATTGTGGTATTTGCTGTGTTGATATAAGTAAATGATAGTATTTTAAATAAAATCCATGAGTAGGTTTAAGTTTATTTATAAGCATATTATTAAACATAGTTTGTGCAGTTTTATGTTCAATATCTTCTTTTCCTATCTCCTCTTTTGAGGAGTTGCAAAAATTTTCAAAAATTTTCAATGCCCCTACTGCCTGGTTGTAAGTTACACCAAACTCTTTAGAGATATCAATTGCTCTATAATTTACAATATTTGACAAGTCAACATTAGTATGCTTTTTTATTGAACCAAAAGCTAATCCATGAGTAGTTTTAACAGAGGTATTGTTTCCAAACTTTCCCATTGCCTCATTTTTTATACTACTATTAAATGCTAGATACAATATTTTTTTTGTTTTATATTCATTTGCAATAAGTTGCAAAGTACTTGTTTTACCAGTTCCGGCAAAAGCATTTATTTTTATACTTTTGTACTGTTTAACAGCTTCTAATATATCTATTTGTTGTTGTGTAGGTTTCATAAAAGTATTATACTGTAATATTTTAAGAATAAAAAAAAAGATGGCATATTGCCATCTTTTTTTTATTCTTTTACTAATGCATGATAAACTCTAGTTTTACATAACAAGTAATATTAATAAACATAAAGTGTAGTTATTTTATCTTAAATGATTTTTAGCTATCATTGCTGCAGAAAAGGATACCATTATGAAATTTATACTTTACTTTATATTACTTTTTTTAACAACATATTTATCTGCTTCTGATATTAAGACTAACAAAGGTTTAAATGAATCTCCTTACGTGATTATTTCAATAAGAACTGATGCTAATGAATATATGAGAGCATTGGTTGATGGTGCAAAACTTTTTGCTAAAACTATTGGTTCAGAAGATAAAGTAATTGCATTGTTTAATCATGGAAATGGGGAAAAACAAGTTCAGGATCTTCAAATTACACTTGATGAAATTGGAAAAAATGCAATTTTACTTATGGATCCAAATGATGAAGCAGCTTCAAGAATGCTTTCTAATATTGCCAAAGAACATAAAATATATTTCTCAACACTAAACAATAAGTCTAAAGATTTTTGGCCATGGGAATTTAGTAAGTATTGGGTAACGCATACAGTAACAGACGCTGTTTATTCAGGTTCTGCAATTGCTAATGAAATTTTTAATAAAATTGGTAAAAAAGGTAATATCCTAGTTTTACAAGGGCGTTTAGATAACTCAACCAATAAAGGAAGAGTTCAAGGATTAAAAAATATTTTGAAAAAATATCCAAATGTAAATATCAGTGAAAACGATACTGCAAACTGGTCAAGAGCCCAAGCATCAATACTTATGACTAATTGGTTCTCAAAATATAAAGATAGTGATATTCAAGGTATATGGGCTGCAAATGATGAGATGGCACTAGGTGCACTTGATATTATGAAAGAGATGGGACTTGATAAAAAGATGCCAATTTGTGGAGTTGATGGAACAGGAGAGGCTGTAAAAGCGGTGATCTCAAAAGATTTTATCTGTACTGTTTCAGTTGATCCATATTGGCAATCTGGTATGGGGCTATCTTTCGCATATCAAGCTTATTTAGGAAATATAGACCCTTTAAAACTTCCAAATGAAAAAAGAGCTTTTTATACTAAATCAAAACTTATTACATCTAAAAATTCAAAATCATTTTTAGAAAACTATATAAATAAACCTCCTAAGATAGATTATTCTAAGCTTTGGGAAGGTAAATATTCTCGTCCAATGAACTAGATATATGTTAAGTATAAAAAATAAACTTACTATTTTTAGCGTTATTAATGCATTAATAACTTTATGTATAACAACAATATCAATTGTTTGGATTCTTGTAGATAATAATATCTCTAAAACACAAGAAGATTTACAAAAAGATATACAAACTATCAAATCAGAATTGGAACAAAGTAAAAAAACAATTCTTTTAACTTCATCTAAAATAGCCAATCTAGAAGAGATAGGTTTAAAAGTAAAACATATAAATAGATATAAAACTGCAAATAACCCAATTGTTACAAAACCATTATATTTAGAAATAACAAACTCTATACATGAAGCTGCCAAAATAGCTGGCAATACATGGAAAATATCATTGTATGATAAAGATGGTGATTTAGTTGTATTCTCTCATATTGAGCAAGAGTATTCAAAAAAAGGTTATGTGGACAGTTTTCCAAAAGCAAAGTTTACAATAGTTAATGAAAAAAATGGAATTAATAAAGTAACAGAAGATTCACAAAATACAAATAAATATAAAGACTTTGATATTCATTACAAAAAAACAGTTCCAAATAAAGAATATATTACATATTCAAACAGTGATAATAAGATTACATTAAAATCATTTTATCCTGTAAAAGGGTTGGTATTTAATAAAAAAAGTCGTAAAATGAAACCTTCACAAGTTGGTTTTATTTTGACAGAGAATCCTATAGATGATTTATTTGTAGAAAAAGTATTGAAGAGAATTACTAATAAGCAAATAAATATTTACCATTTAGATAATAATATTATGCATTTAACTGCAGGCAATTTAAAAATACACACAAAATTTTCAAGAGAACTACTAAATAAGAAAAGTATTGAAATTGGTGATATTAAATATCAGCAAGAGTTTTTACCACTTTACAGTAACAATAAACTTGTAGGTGCTATTACTATTTTACAAATTGAAAAAAATATATTTAAATATCTACATGAACTATTTGATACTTTGATTATTGCAATTGCTATATCATTGTTTTTAATCATATGTTTTGCTATCCTATTTGTAAGAACCCTAATAAAACCAATTGAAAATCTTCAAAAAGGTATTAATCATATTCAAAATGGCAATCTTGGTTATCAATTAAAAATTTACTCAAAAGATGAGATTGGGGATTTAACAAAAAGTTTTAATAAAATGTCTACTGATCTAAAAAAAGCAGATAAGATTCATATACTTAATGAAAAACTTATAACTATAACAAAAGAACAGGAAGTAGCGAAAAATAAAGCAGAAGAAGCTACAAATGCAAAAAGTAGCTTTTTAGCTAATATGTCTCACGAGATAAGAACTCCTCTGAATGCAATACTTGGCTTTGTTGATTTAATGAAAGATGAAAGTAAAGGTAGAAAAATAAATGAGTATGTTGAGATTGTATATCAGTCTAGCCAAACTTTATTAAAGATTATTGAAGATATTCTTGATTTTAGTAAAATTGAAAGTGGTAAATTAAATATTGATCTAATATATTTTAATCCAATAGAAGAGTTTACAATCATTACTCATCTTTTTGATGCTCAATGTTCAAGTAAAAATATATCATTAAGTATTAATTTAGATGATAGTTTACCCCTTTCAATTAAATCAGATCCACTCAGAATAAAACAAGTAATTACAAACCTTTTAAGCAATGCAGTAAAGTTTACTGCTAGTGGTGAAAATATTTTTGTAGATATTACATATCAAGATTATATGATTAATGTTTCAGTTAAAGATGAAGGAAAAGGTATCTCTTCTGATAAACTAGAACATATATTTGAAGCTTTCAATCAAGAAGATAACTCGACAACAAGAGAGTTTGGTGGAACAGGACTTGGACTATCAATAAGTAGTGAGCTAATAAAACTATTAGGTGGGGAACTTAAGGTAAAAAGTAAACTAGGAGTTGGAAGTAAGTTTTACTTTTCAATACCAATAGAAATAGGAAAAGAGATTCATAAAGAGGTTAAAACACAGATTAGTGTAGATTTTAGTGGTGTTAAACTTTTATTAGTAGAAGACAATAAAGCAAATCAAATATTTATGAAAGTTGTACTAAAAAAATTAAATATATCATATCAAATAGCAAATGATGGTATTGAAGCAGTAGAAATGTTCAAAAACAATTCATATGATATAATTTTAATGGATGAGAATATGCCAAATTTGAATGGTATTGAGGCAACAAAACAGATACTTAAATATAAAGAGGACAACAACTTAAAGCATACTCCTATTGTGGCTTTAACTGCAAATGCATTAAAAGGCGATAAGGAGAAATTCTTGGAAGCTGGTATGGATGAGTATTTAACTAAACCATTAGTAAAAGAAAAATTTGTAAAGATTTTGAATAAATTAACATTATGATTTAATCGTCAATTTTTTTATTTATAGTATTTAGATGTAAATAAAAAAAAGATGGCAAGATGCCATCTTTCTAAATAATTATTTTATTTTTCTTCAAAATAATATATTAAATACCCTCTATTCTTAGTACTTTTGTTTTTCCTACCATTAACTCGATT
>CBFDEF010000026.1:0-21826 GCA_965603755.1 uncultured Arcobacteraceae bacterium | reverse complement strand
TTTCAGGGTCATATATATAACTACATACTTGACATTCATATTTTTGCATATTTTATTCCTTGTGGTATTGTTGTATTAGTTGAATTTGATTTATACTTCCATCTCTTTAATCTTCCAAGGTAAGCCTTGAGTCATCATCTCATCCATAAACGGTTTTGAGGCAAACTCTTCTATGTTTACTGCACCTTTTAAATCCCAAGTGCCATTATAGATTAGTTTTGTTCCTATCATTGCTGGTACTCCTGTAGTATAACTTACAGCTTGTGCACCAGTTTCTTTATAACACTCTTGATGGTCACATATTTGGTAGATGTAGAATTTTTTTCTTTTTCCATCTTTTATACCCTCTATTACACAGCCAATATTTGTTTGTCCAACAGTTCTTTCTCCTAAAGAAGCAGGGTCAGGAAGTAGGGTAGCTAAAAACTCTATAGGGATAATCTTTTGCCCTTTATGTTCAACCTCTTTTATACCTAACATACCTACATTTTGTAAGCAGTTCATATGTTGTATATAAGCATCTCCAAAAGTCATAAAGAATCTAATTCTTTTTAGACCTTTGATGTTTTTACTTAAGCTTTCTAGCTCTTCATGGTATAAAAGATATGATGGTTTTACACCTATTTCTGGGTAGTCCCAATCTACTCTTATCTCTAGTGGTTTTGTCTCTATCCATTTCCCATCTTCCCAGTATCTACCGTTTGCACTAACTTCACGAAGATTTATCTCTGGGTTAAAGTTTGTGGCAAACGGATATCCATGATCTCCAGCATTACAATCCATAATATCAATATACTCAATAGTATCAAGTAGGTTCTCTTGAGCATACTTACAAAATACACCAGTAACACCAGGATCAAATCCACTTCCAAGTAGGGCAGTTAGATTTTGTTTTTCAAAATCATCATTTTTCGCCCACTGCTCTTTGTACTCAAACTTTGCCTCATCAGGATGCTCATAGTTTGCTGTATCTATATAGTGTGTTTGTGTAGCACTACATGCATCCATGATTGTTAAATCTTGATATGGCAATGCTACATTTAAAACTACTTTTGGGTTTATCTCTTTTATTAGTTTTATTAATTCATCTGTATCATCTGCATCGATGGAAGCTATATCTATATTTATATCTATTTTTTCTTTTATACTTTTTTGTATATTTTCACACTTAGTAAGTGTTCTACTAGCTAATGTAATATGTTCAAATGTATCTATGTTCATAGCGCATTTTGTTGTGGCAACCGTACTTACTCCACCAGCTCCAATTATCAATATTCCTCTTTTACTCATAAAAAACCCTCGTATTAAAATTGTCTAATTATAGCATATTTACTTTAATTATGTTATATTAATTTTTAATAAAAAACAAGGGATATATAAATATGTTTGAAGAGTTTAATTTAGATGATTTTAGTAATAGTGCAAAAGTATTAGAAGAGTTAATAAATAAGAATAGAAGTGCAATGGATAAACTACTTGAAATAGAGGATAAAAATTACGAAAATTTTGTAGTTCCATATCAACAATTATCAGAAAAGTTAGAACAGTACTGTACACCTATTTTTCATATAGATGGTGTAAAAAACAGTGAAGAGACACAAAAAGTTTATAATGAGTGTTTACCTTTAATCTCCATTTATAGTTCACAGTTAGCATCAAATGAAAAGATTTATAGTGCTTTTAAAGATATACAGTATAAGTATAATAGCTCTTTAAATATTGAACAAAGCAAAGTTTTAGAAAACGAACTAAGAGATTTCAAACTTGGTGGTTGTGGTCTAAATGATGAAGATAAAAAAACACTTGAAGAGATAAATTTAGAATTAAGTGAACTAGGAAACAATTTCTCGCAAAATCTATTAGATGCTACTAATGATTGGGAGATGATAATTGAGGATTTTGAAGAGGTTAAAGAGATACCAAAAAGTGATTTAGAGAATGCAACATTCACTGATGAAAAAGATGGTAAAACAAAATATAGATTTACACTTCAAATGCCATCTTATATTGCATATACAACTTATGGAACTTCACAAAAAAGAAGAGAAGAGATATATAAAGCATACACTACAAGAGCACCTCAAAATGGAAAGTTAATAGAAAAGATACTGATTTTAAGAGAAAAAGAGGCTAAACTTCTTGGCTTTGTGAACTATGCACAGCTTTCTTTAGCTACAAAGATGGCAAATAAAGAGGATGATGTATTAAACTTCTTATATGAATTAGCTAAGTACTCAAAAGATAAAGCTATTTTAGAGTTAAAAGAGGTTTCAGATTTTGCTTCTGCTGATGGTATTAATGATATTCAAAGTTTTGATTTAGGATATTATAGTCAAAAATTAAAAGAGCAAATGTACGATATAGATGAGGAGTATTACAGACCATATTTCCAAAAAGATATAGTGTTAAATGGACTTTTTGATTTTCTTGATAATACTTTTGGTATCAAGTTTACAAAAGTTGAAGCAAAAGCTTGGGATGATAAAGCAGAAGTATATGAGTTGAGTGAAGATGATAAACCAATAGCTAGACTTTATATAGATTTAGAAGCTAGAACTGATAAAAGAGGTGGTGCTTGGATGAATAACTGGCATACTCATAGTGTAGTAGATGGTAAGAAAAATCTAGCAACTGCTTATATAGTATGTAACTTTCCAGTATCTACGGATACTACACCATCATTATTAAGACATAGTGATGTAGTAACATTATTTCATGAGATGGGTCATGCTTTACATCATATGTTAAGTACGGTAAAAGAACCATTTGTAAGTGGTATAAATGGTGTTGCTTGGGATACGGTAGAATTTCCTTCACAGTTCTTAGAATATTTTGCATATGATAAAAAAGTTTTACAGATGTTTGCTAAACATTATGAGACAAATGAGGTGCTAGATGATGAAGCTATTGCAAAGCTAATAAAAGCCAGAAATTTTCAATCTTCTTTAACAACAATGAGACAGTTAGAGTTTGCATTGTTTGATTTTAAACTACATCAAAAGTTATACAATGAGGCAGATGTACAAGTTTTATTGGATGATATTAGGGATACAACATCAGTTATGAAGCCACCAGCTTATAATAAGTTTCAAAATGGTTTTGCTCATATTTTTGCTGGTGGTTATGCTGCTGGATATTATAGTTATAAATGGGCTGAAGTTTTAAGTGCAGATGCATTTTATATGTTTATTGATAATCCAGATTCACATAAAGAGTTAGCTTTAAAATATAAAGAGATTATATTAGGTTTAGGTGGTAGTGTAGATATGAACAACTTGTTTCATCAATTTACATCAAGAGATGCAGATATTAAATCTTTATTAAAAATTGATGGAATTATCAGTTAAATTTTGATAACATCACATAATATGTAAATAAGGATAAAAAATGGAAGATAATAGCACAGTAGTACAATTAAAAAATGCACTAAATCAACTTTTAAATGCTTATGAAAGTTTAAAAGTAGAGACAGAAGAATTAAAATCAGAAAATTCAAAAATGAGAGAAGACCTAGAGAGTTTAGAAAGTGTAAATAGTGGGTTAAATGATAAACTTAGTTCATTAAATGATACAACAGATCACCACTCAACAGAGATGGGTGAGATGTTAGATAGAATAGAAAATATACTTGGTTCTTCTGATGAACAAGATAATGATAGTTCTGAAGCAAATGAATTATTTGAAGCAACAAATGAGTTGAGCGAAGATGAAAACAGTATAGAAAGTAGTATTGAAACTACAGAAGAAAAAGAGGAAGAAACACCAAGTAATATACCTTATAGTAATAACAATAATACAAAAGATATTGATCTTGGAAGAATGCAGTCTCTTTTAAATGGATTTAATAATTAATTGATAATTCAATTAGAAAAAGACTCACTTTATTCTACATTTGGAGTAAGTGATTTTACAAGCTTAGATAGTTGTACTCAAGCTATGGCACCATCCATGGTAGAGTACTATTTAAGTGATTTAGCTACATCATCAGACTTTGCAGAGTCATATATTAACAGATCAAATATTCAACAAACAATATTTTTAGAAGAGTACTCTTTATATCAAGATTATAATGATGATATATATTTAGAATTTACACAGAAAGAGGAAACTTACGAGACTCAATCTCTTTGGTAGTGGAACCTTTAGGTTCTCCTAAAAAATATCCTTGATGTCCATCAATATTTAAGTCAACAATTTTTTTATAAACTTCTTCATTATGAATAAATTCAGCTATAGTTTTTATCCCTAACTCTTGGGCAAAAGAGACTATAGTTTTTACAATAATATGTGATTTATTATTTGTATGAATATCTTTAATAAGTGATCCATCTATTTTAAGATAATCTGGGTTTAGTTCATGCAGATATGTAAAGTTAGAGTATCCACTTCCAAAATCATCAAGAGCAATTCTCACCCCTAAACTTTTCATCTCTTTTATAAATAATTTTACAATTTCAAAGTTTTCAATAGATTCACTCTCCAATATTTCCAATATTAGCTGTTTATTCATCTGTGTAGTTTTAAGCTTTTGTTTTATATGGTCTATAATATGAGTGTTTAAAATATCTTCAAAAGATAGATTTATTGAAAATGAGTTTTGTTTATCTTTAAAATATTCAAATGATTTATCTATCATTGTTTTAGTAAGTTCTGTATAATATGAGGTGTGTTTTATATCATCAATAAAGAAAAATGGTGATATTATTTCACCATCCTTTATAATTCTTACTAAGCACTCATATGTTATCTCATCAGCTTTAACTATAGGCTGAAAGAATGGGATAAGTCTATCCTCTTTAAGTGCTGATTTTACTAAATTTAGTGCATCTAACGCTTTTTGATAATTTTTGATAATTTTTAATGATGGGGAATATGTCACAAATGGTTGATATGTCTTCTTTGCATACTTTAATGTCATATCTGCATATTCAAGAAGTTTTGAATTTTCAATATTATCAACAACTCCTACTGTTGCAGTTAAGTTAATATCTAATAGTGTATCATTAACAGTTATCTCAATAGCTTTTTTTGTTATTTTATTTAATATTTTTTGGATATACTTATCATCTTTTACACGCCCATTTTGATCTTTTTGTTCTTTAATTATAGCAAATTGATCTGCTGATATTCTATATGGAATATATTGTTTATATTTGAAATTATCTAGTATGTTAGCAATACTTTTTAAAACCATATCACCCACTTTTCCACCATATATATTATTAATAGTTGAAAATCTATTTATATCAAGTAGCATCATTTTTGGATTTATATATTTATCGATATCTCTGATTAAAGCATACCTGTTTTTTAATCCTGTTAACGAGTCATGGTAGTATCTAAGTTCCAGTTCATTATTTTTACACTTTAACTCTTTTGTTTGATTTTTTACTTTTGATTCTAAATTATATTTATATTCTTGATTTTGTTTTGTTAGATATAGTTTAAAAATAACCTTATTTATTGATTTTATAAAACTTTTATATTGTATTGGTTTTACTATATATCCATCAATCCCCAATTTAATTGACTTTAAAAAATAACTACTATCACTAAATGCAGTTAAAAATACTATTGGTATATCTTTATCAAATTTTCTTATTTTTTTACTCATCAATATTCCATCCATTTTAGGCATAGTAATATCACTTAAAATAAGATCTATTTTTCCATAAGAAGAGTTAGTGAATTTTTCCAATCCATCCTCTCCATCTAGTGCAAATATTACTTTATTAAATATAGTATTTAACATTTCATTCATCGCTTCTCTTGTATTTATATCATCCTCAACATACAAAATATTAAGTGTTTTTCTAAATAATAAAAGGTTCTCTTTTGTCATTCTTAACTCCTTCTTTCTTTGGTTATATCAACCAATAAATGAATATAGTATCTATTCATTATGTAAAGTTATTCTAAACATAGCACCCTTGTAATTAATCCCTTTAAAATCAAAATTAGAATTTAAAGCTTCAATTTCCCCACCTAAAACATTAGTAACTAATTTATAAGTCATATGAAGCCCCAACCCTTTGCCTTGACTTTGGTGTTTGGTTGTAAAATAAGGTTCAAATACTTTCGATAATATATTGTTTGATATTCCATTGCCTGTGTCACTAAATTCTATTACTGTTTTATTATCTTTTATATAAGCTTTAATTAAAAAATATCTATTGTCCAAACTACAATCTTTTATTGCATCTACCGAGTTATTGTAAATATTTATTAAGCATTGTCTAAGCTCATTTGGATGACTTTTTATTTTAATAGTATCTTTTAAATCTAATACAACTTTTATATGATGTGATTTTATAGAATCATCAACTAAACTTAAAAAGCTTTTTATATTATCTTTTAAGTTAAATACTTTTAAAGCCTTATCTCCTGTTATTAAATCTCTAAACTCATCAATAGTATTTGAAAGATGTAAAACATTATCGCTTATTAAATCACAACTATTAAGTAGATATTCATCACTAAGATTTTGAAACTCTTTTTGTAGTTTTATACCACTAGCAGCCGTTGATATTACACTTAGAGGTTGTCTCCATTGATGGGCTAGATTACCCAATACTTCAGCAATAGAGGCTAGTTTTTCAGCTTTAAAAAGTTCATCTTGAATTTTTGTATTTTTTTCAATCTCATCTTTTATTCTTTTCTCTAGTATCTCATTATTTTTTAATTGTTTATGGATAAGTATAGCAATTGTTATTAAAAAAAGTATTATAAATGATTTTATAACTAAAGAGTGTTTTTTTATAGATGATAATATTGTAAAATACTCAACTGTATTTAATTCTATACTAATTCCTCCCCTTACATCTCCCTCTTTATATCCTTGCTTCTCATGGCACTTTAAACAATCTTTTGTAGTAATAAGTGCACCCATATATTTAAAGTTGTTATTATTATCTATCTCATAAAACTCTTTACTGTTTGTTTTTTCAATATATTTTAATGCTTTTTTTTCAAACTCTGTAACTTTGTTATTTGGGTTAAGTGGTTTTAGACTAGTTATTCTAAAATGAAAATCTTCTACTTTTGATAGTTCTGATAACTGTCTTGTCATCCAAGCAGGATTGATTTTTATAAGAGTTAGATTTTTATCAACCACTAATGTATTATTTTCTAAGTATGGATTTGGTTTCATCCCATTAGAAGGTTTTACATAAACACCGTTATGTTTTGCATTCCATGCTCTATTATTAACTTGGTCATAAAAATGTGTTTGAGCTTGTTTTAGAAGTATTTGTTTTTGGAACTCTATACTTTTCGTAGTATATTTATCAATCTGCACATAAAATACGATAATAGAAATCACCAATCCTGCATATAGCATTATAAACTTATATATATATTTTAGTTTCATTACCAATCCTCGAATATTATTTAAACAATAATACCACGAGAATCTGTCAAAATTGTGTTATAAAAGAAAGATTGTTAAATCTTAATCCTCTTGGTTCTCTTTAATCATCTGTGTGATTTCGCTAAGAAGTTCAGAACAATCCTCTTGATCTAAGTTGTTCTCTTCAATATCTTCTAAAATGCCTTGAAATTCATCTCTCATCTCGTGCATGTTTTTTAGTTCATCATTATCTGCATCTGAAGCATTTTTGTTATTTGCAATATCTTCAAATAGATCATCAATATAATCTTCAATATCTGGTAATACAACAGTTTCAATTAAATCTTTTAATTTTTTAATACATTTTTTGTCCATTTTTTTGTCCTCTTTTTAATATATTTTTTTAAAAATTGTATTATATCTATTATTTCCCTAAATTTATTCTTTTTAGTATATCTTTCCATTTATTTAGCTCACCCCAATCAATATTTACTTTTTTATCTAAATAATTATTTTTTAAAATATAATTATTAAGCTCATTAAAGATTACTTTAACTGTTAGGTCTTTTCTTCTATTTAAATCTAATACTTTCCAGCTAAGATTATCTAAAACTAAAGGGATGCTTTTAGGTGTATCAAAATATAAAAGTACTAGATGCATAGTTGGTGTCCTTTTAACTTTTACAATTGCAAGATAGAGTTTCTCTTTTTGTATACCTAGTTTAATTAAAGTAAAATATTTAGTTATAGCATACTCTTCACAATCACCTCTACCATCTATTAAAAACTCTTTTGGTGTTGACCAATAATCAATTGTTTTTTTATCTGTTGCATCATGTTTTGGTAAAATTCTATTAATAAAGCTATTTACTCTAATTAGTTTATTTGTGGTATTAAACTGATGTGCTTCTTGGATAAATTTATAAAATCTTTTATATCTAACTTTTATTTGACTTTTGAAATATTTTTTATCTATAACTTTTATATCATCTTTGTTCAGTTTAAAAGGATCTAACGCATTTACAGATGAAAATAAAATTATAAATATAAATATAAGTTTCATACTACTCTTTTCTAAAGTAGATTGCTCTATATAACATAGGTACATAGTATAGATTTAAAATAGTAGCCCACAGTATTCCAAACCCAAGAGCAACTGCCATTGGTTGTAAAATAAGTGATTGACCAGAAGCAAAAAAGATTAATGTTGTAAGCCCTAAAATTGTTGTAAGTGAAGTAAGTAAAATTGGTCTTAAACGAAGTAGGGCTAACTCTTTTAGTTCTTCAAGAGTTTTGGCATTTTTAATAAAATCCATCATAATAATACCATCATTTACAATAACGCCAGCTAGTCCAACAATACCAATGAGTCCCGGCATAGTAAGGTTTAATCCCATAACAAAATGCCCTATTAGTACACCTAAAATAGATAATGGAATAGTGCTTAAAATGATAAATGATTTTACTATAGAATCAAACATCCAAACTAAAGAGATAAATATCAATACAAGAGCTATTACAAAAGCTTGAGCCATCTCTTCTTGTACTTTTTGATTCTCTTTTTGTTCCCCTTTTATCTCTACTTTGACATCTTTATTTAAAGAGTCTAAAGTAGATTGTAGTAGTAAGAATACCTCTTGGCTAGTTATTTCATTTAATGATGCTGTTATGCTTTGTACCCTTACACCATCCTCTTTAAAAATCTGACTTAAACTTGATATTTTTTGAAACTCTACAATATCTTTTAATAACACTTTTTGAATACTATTTGGTATATTTAGTTCAAAAGTTTCTAAAGATAGTTTATCATCTTTGTTAATACTTTGAAATACAATATCAACTATACCTGTATCATCATACATCTTACTAAATGAGCCTTTAAAATAGTAAGGTTTTAAACTATTTACTATATTTGTTTCATTGAATCCTAAAGATTGACCGTAACTATTAACAGTAAATTTTAAATCAATATTTCCTATAAGAATATCATCTGCTATGTTTATTACACCATCAATTTGTGACAGCTTAGTTTTTACTATTTTAATAGCTTTTGATACTTCATCATTATTAATTCCACTTAATGCTAACTCAATATCATATTTTACAATACCAGCACCTGGTACATATACTTTTATCTCATCATAGTCAGATGAGTTTAGTTCATCTTTTAACACTTCACTCATCTGATTTGCAATAGTTTGGGCACTTTGAACTCTTGTCATGTTTGTTGCATCATATTTTGGACTTAAGATTGGATTTATATATATATTAAAAAAGTTTGAAGGGGCTCTTTCTTGAAGATTTATAAATAGTTGAAAATAAAACTCCTCATTTTGTGGTAGTTGTTTCCCATCAAGTTTTAAACCAATAACAGAACTAATAGAATCTATCTCGTCTCCTAGTTCAAAGTTTTTAAGTATTTTATCTTCTAATTGTGTAATGATTTTTTCTGTCTCTTTAATACTATGTCCAACACCAACAGAACCAGAAATATAAACTTGTGTTGTATCAAACTTGGGCATAAACTCAAATTTTAGTATTTTTAATAAACTAAATGTAGCTGTTATTATAAAACCAACTAGTAATATAATAGCAATATATTTCCATCTTAATACAAAGTCTAATATAACCTTATATATTTGTTTGTTTTTATCCCAAAAAGTATCTGACTTTTTATCCTCTTTATTTACTTTAAATGTATGTTTTGCATGTAGAGGTAAAAAGAAAAATGCTTCTATTAAAGAACTAATTAGTAAAACAGAGATCATAATAGGTAAAATACGCATAAATACGCCAATCTCACCAGTCATCATTAAAATAGGTAAAAAAGCAAATATGGTAGTTGCCGTTGCAGTTAAAACAGCTGGATACATCTCAATTGCACCATCTAAAGCTGCTGTTGCTTTATCTTTCCCCATCTCTATATGTCTATATATATTTTCCCCTACAACAATAGCCTCATCTACTAGCATCCCAAGGGCAAGTAATGCCCCTAATAAAGAGAGCATATTTAAACTATATCCTAACTGTTGGGCTGTTACAAGACCTATCATAAAACTTGTAGGAATTCCTATGGCAACTACAAATGCAATTCTCGCATTTATAAAGAAGAATAGGGCGATAGAGAGTAAAATGATTCCAAATAATATATTTGAAACTACTGTATTTAGTCTATTTTTTATCCAAACAGAGGTATCTGTATATGTATCAAACTTTATATTTTTATATTTTGATTGTTCCTCTTTTAAAATATCTTTTATCTCTTTTACTAAAGCTATTGCATCCCCAGTTGTCCCTTTGTTTATCCCTATTGATATATTTGGTTTACCGTTGAAATGCGAGATGTTGTTTACGTCTGCCAGTGTATAAGAGATATTTGCAATATCTTTTAAATATATCTGTTTATCGCCTATTTTAATAATGGTATCTTTTAGTTTTGATAAATCTTTTTCACCATTTTGACTACTAAGATAGTAATGCGTTCCTATATCTTTTATGATACCTGCAGGAAATATTGAACTCATTTGAGCTATAGCATTTATAACTGCACTTTTGTCTAAACCAAAGCCATCTATTTTTGCCTCATTAAAAGTTATAAGTAACTCTTTATCACTATCACCCCAAATAGTGATACTACTTAAATCTCCTAGAGGTGTTAGTTTACTTTTAATATCATCCGCTACATCAAGTAGTTGCTCTTTTGTTCTATCTCCATAAATTGCCACAGTTATTAAAGGAAATGAGTGTGTTACCTCTTTTACTATTGGTTCTTCCATATCTGCAGGTAGGTTTGATTTTGTTTTTGAAACTATATCTTTAACATCATCTATAACTTCACTTACCTCATAGCCACGTTTTAAATCAATTTTTATATTAAAAAAACCAGATTTTACAACTGTAGATATAGTATCAGCTTCATTTATATTTGCTAAATCATCCTCTATTTTTGATACAGCCATTAAATCAAGCATATCACTACTACTACCAACATAAGTTCCAGTAATAGATATAGCATCAAGTGAAGATGGTGGGAATATCTCTTTGGGTATTTTAAAGTATGAAAATACTGAAAGCATAAAGATAAATAGAAGTAACATATAGTTTAAGATTGGTTTTTCGAGTCCGAATTTTATTATTGATTTTATCATCATTTATTTTACCATAAAATATAAAAATATATAAAGAATATTTTTATATTCATTTTGCTTACAATTTAATTGTTGTTATGCAGTATCGAGTTTTAAAAACTCTTTAAAATAAAAAAAGCCTTATCAAATCTATTGATAAGGCTTTTCTTTTAAACTAGTTTTATAGTTTACTGTTTCTTTAAATACTGAGTAAGAATCATAATTCTTGTACCGTTTACTCTACCTTCTATATGAGTTTCATCATCTTGTGGCAGTCCTATATTTCTTACGGCAGTTCCTCTTTTTGCTGTGAATCCTGCACCTTTTACTTCTAAATCTTTGATGATAGTTACAGTGTCCCCAACTTCTAAAATCACACCGTTTGAGTCTCTATGGATAGCTTTTGTTTCATTTGCTACTAGTCCTTGTTTTGCCCAGTTTAAAACATCATCTTCAAGATATAACATATCTAACATATCTTGTTTATCAAGTAGTGATAATAGTCTGAATGCTACAACTTTAACAGCATCAACTTCACTCCACATAGAGTCATTTAAACAGTGCCAGTGGTTTTCATCAATTTTATCGTAGTCATCTAATTGTTCTTTACATTTTGAACATACTAGAACACTTTGTTCAACTGTACCATTTGATGGTGCTACTTCATAAACTTCTAAATTATCCTTAGATGTACATAGTTCACAACATCCACCACTTCTTAAGATTAATGATTCTTTAATATCCATTATATTTGCCTTTTATTCTAAAATTATTCATTTGTACTGATTTTGGATTATATCTAATAGTTATTTTGTTTTTGATAAGATGATCTTTTGTGTTTTGCTAACTCTCTCATATCTATATTGTTATCAAGCTCATCAATTATCTCCATCCCTAAAATTGTTTCCATTGCATCTTCAAGAGTTACAACCCCTTGGGTTTGTCCATACTTATCAATAACTAAAAACATATGCTCTTTTTTTGATAAAAATAGATCCAATAATTTTGAAATAGGAATATTTTCATTTATTTCAAACATTGGTTTTATAATATCTTTTTTATTTTTTAGTTCACTATTTATATACTCATAAAAGAACTCTTTTGCAAGAACTACACCTTTTATATCATCTATATTTTCACCATAGATAGGTATTCTTGAGTACTCTTTCATTTTTGCCATATCTATTGTTGGTTCATTTTCTTTTATTAAATTATTTAATAACTCATCTTTCTTTAATGTAAATAAAACACTTCTAGGTGTATAGATATCTTTAACTTTTATCTTATCTAAATCAAAAATATTTTCAATTATATTAGAATCTTTCTCCTTTAAAACTCCCGCATCTTCACCCATAGATATAGTAGCTTCTATCTCCTCTTTTGTTATTTTATTTAAAATACCTTTTTCTGGTGTTATTAAATTTGTGATTTTTTTCATAAATACAAGCAGAGGGTATGTTAAAAATACTAAAAATTGAATAATTCTAGAGCTTATACCACTTAACTCTTTCCAGTAGTAAGCACCAATTGTTTTTGGAATAATCTCTGAAAATATAAGTATTAAAATTGTAAGAATAGCAGATATATAAAACATATACTCATGACCAAATATTATAGCAGCTTGTGCTCCAACTCCAGCAGCACCCAAGGTATGTGCAAAAGTATTTAATGTAAGAATAGCCCCAATAGATTTATCAATATCTTTTTTTTGATTTTCAAGTAGTTTACCTGCTTTAGGATTTTTTTCTTTTACCACTTCTATATACGCAGGCGTCAAAGATAGAAGTACTGATTCTAGTATGGAACATAGAAACGATACACCAATTGCTATAAAAAAATATATTGCCAACAACATAATACTACTCCTATAAAATTAATTTATTTTTTCTGCTATAATATCTCCAAAAAGAAGTACATCTTTTAATATAACTTTATTACAGTTATTATCTTTATCTATATTTATAATCATCTCTCCATCAGAACTAGAAAATATTTTTTGATTTATTTTTACCCTTAGAAAATTATCAGTATAAATCTCCATTAAGTTTTTAATCTCTTCTATATCTTCACTATTTGGCTTAATAATATCAACTCTTCCATTATCCTCTTTTGCACCTATTGCATTAAAAATCAAGTGCTCTTTTGTTTCATCTTTTATAAGATTTATAATATTAAAATATAGTGATAAAATATCATTTTGTGCATAATATTTATATTCCTCTTTTGAAGATATTGTCTCATTAGTATCTTTATAAAAGTCATCTTTTTCTATAATAACTTTTTGATTCTCATGATCAAATATATATTTTTTAACTTTTGTGTAACTGTATGTGCTTTTTATCTTTTTATATTCTATTGGATATAAAAGATTGTCTTTGACTATACCTTTACTTTCATAAGTCTCTTTTCTATAGTTACTTAAATATTTGGCAAAACCATCTGCATAGGCTTCCACAATTATATTATATCTTTTTTCATCCCTATTTATATATGTTTTTGCTTTTCCAAGAGTTCCAAAAATTCCAAAACTTATCTCATAGTTATTTTGTAGCTCTACACTAAATAGATATATTGGCAAAATTATTACTAGTATTTTCTTCATTTAATTTACCGTTGCTCTTAAAATAGATTCCATACTTTGAAAAGGACCCAAAGGATTTTTCTTTTTTTCTTTATTATCTATTTGTGGTTTTGAATTTGATACTTTATACACTACCATGTCATTATTTAAAATGATTAATGAGTAAAAACTCCAGCCAGTTTCACGAGTATTTTTTCTAAAGTTAAATAAGTCTAACAAAACACTTCCGTATCTTCTTCTTTCAATTCGTTCAATAGTAGTTTCATAAGCAATACAACTATTTTTACTTTTTATACACTCTTGTACTCCATTATCTAAATCTTTCAGTTTAATAGATGATGTAACTAAAAACTTTTTCTTTATATCTAAATGGTTGAGTATATTTATATTTGATGTTGAAAATGGATCAAATCCAAGATTATGTAGCTGCTCTTTGGTTGTTTGATAATTGACTATATTCTTATATGATTTTTCAATATCATCATACTTGTCCCACTTTGAAACTGAAGTTTTTACAGCCGTTGGTAAAAGATTTGAACAAGCAGTGAAAAGAATAGATACAACTAATAAAATTAATATTTTTAACATATTAAATTGTATCATATATTAAATTACAAACCCCATTATCTCAATAAAACAATTATTTAGCAAATCCAATCTTACCATCAGTCTTAGATGGCTTTAAAACTTGCATTTCATCGTGGCTTTTTATAAGTTGAGTTAAGACTTCCATAATCTTACTATCAACCTCTTCACCTTTACTAACTCGCATATCTAATGAAGCTATTTGTTTTGCAAGTTCATCATGGGTAAGGGCATATTTTCTAATTGATGTAAAAGTTCTCATTATCTGTATATTTACATCTATGGCTGTATCACTTTTTAATACAGATGAAAGCATTAAGATACCATGTTCGGTAAATACCATAGGTAAAAATTGTGAAAATTTCAATGTTTTAAGGTGGTCGCAATTTGCGACCACCTCAGTAAATTCTTCTTTTGTTAGTTCAAACATAAAATCAGATGGAAATCTTTTAATATTTCTTTTTACCTGCTCTTTTAGTCTTTTTGTTTCAACCTGATATAGCTTAGCCAAATCACTATCCAACATCACTTTTGTATCTCTAATAGTATAAATTTTACTATTAATATCTTTTACAGTTAATTGCATAATATCCCCTTTATTCGTAACTGTAACATTAAAATTTAATTTATTCTAAAAACATTGCAAATTTATAATTAAATTAATGTATAACCCTTATATAATAAACCCTATTATCCAACCAAGAACAAAACCAATAAGATGTGCATACCAAGCAATAGGAAGTCCTAAAAGTAGGGGTGCAAAAGATATTAGAAGTACCCATACAATGATACCACTTCTTTGTGTTTTATCTTTTAGTGCAAACCAACCAAGAAGTACACTAATAGCACCACTAGCTCCCACAAGATTTGACCAGTCCCCAGTATAATACATATATACTAAACTACCAATAGATGTTAAAATTCCACCAATAATATATAAAAATAGATATTTCCAAATACCTATAGCTTTTTCAATCATATTTCCAAATTGATACAATACAAACATATTCATTAAAATATGTGCAATACCACCATGCGTAAACATAGTAGAAAAAAGTTGATAGTAAAGTTGTGCTTTAAAAAAATAGATATTTAATCCTAGGTATAAAATACCATTATGAATAGTATTTTGAACCCCAAACATTATAACTGTAATTAAAATGATGATATTTGTAGCTGTTATATTATTTTGTTTGTGCATGGTAATTCCTTCTAGTCATCATTGTTATCTTCTTTTGATTTTTCTTTGATATTTTGTTTAGGAGCATTCATTTTATGAGAAAGTGCAATCTGTTTTTCTCTTAAGTTTAAGTGTTGTTGATGTTTTAACTCTTTTAGTTCTCTTACTTTTTTAGCCTCTTGAGCAGGTACTACAAAACTAACATATAAAATAATTGCTATAGAGATCATAATAATAGTAATAAGTGAAAAGAAGTTATTTACAATAATACTTTGTTTTCTTGTACTTTTAAACTCACGATTGTCTAAAAGTTCATTTATATGATCTATTCTATCCACTTATTTTCCTGCTATTTATTATATGGTGGTCTAAACTAGACCGTGCTCTAACACCTCTTCTATTTTACTAATAGCAACTATTTCTAAATCCTCTTTAACTTCATCGGGAATATCTTTTAAATCTCTTTGAAAGTTTTTTGTAGGTATTAAAACTTTTTTCATTTTAGCTTTATGAGCAGATATTAGTTTCTCTTTTAATCCACCTATTGGAAGTACTTTTCCTGTAAGCGTAAGTTCACCTGTCATAGCTAAATCTGCTTTTATTTTTCTACCACTTAAAATAGATGCAATAGTAAGTGCCATAACAGCACCTGCACTTGGACCATCTTTTGGTGTTGCACCTTCTGGTATATGCATATGAATATCACTATTTTTAAATGTTGCATTTTTTAGTTTTTTCTTATCAATTAAACTTTTTACAACACTATGTGCTATTCGTGCAGACTCTTTCATAACATCACCCATATTTCCAGTAAGAGAAAGAGTCCCTTTACCTGCAAATTTAACAGCTTCTATTTTAAGAACATCACCACCAACACTTGTCCAAGCAAGTCCATTTGCGATACCTACACTATTTGTTTTATCTGCTGGATCTATTTCAAAAACTGGATTATCAAGATACTCTTCAATATTTTTTGTATTTATAGATACTTTTTTTATACTCTTATCGTACATAAGCTCTTTAGCAACTTTTCTATAAAGTTTTCCAAATACTCTTCTTAGGTTTCTTACTCCAGCTTCTCTTGTAAACTTCTCAATTATTAGTTGAATAGTTGCTTTACTTAAATTTATTTCTGATTTTTTAAGACCATGCTTTTTAATCTCTTGTGGTATTAAATAATCATTTGCAATATGAAATTTTTCACTAGGTGTATAACTGCTTATTTGTATAAACTCCATTCTATCTCGTAAAGGTGCTGGGATATTTCCTGCATTATTTGCTGTTGCTATAAAGATACATGAACTTAAATCTATATCAAAATTTAAATATAAATCTCTAAAAGTATCATTTTGTTCTGGGTCTAAAATCTCAAGCATAACTGATGTAGGATCACCTCTATGGTTGCTGCCAATTTTATCTATCTCATCTAAAACAATTACAGGGTTCATTGTTTTTGCAGTTGTTAGTCCATGTACAATTCTACCTGGCATTGCTCCAACATAAGTTCTTCTATGTCCCCTTAATTCATTTACATCTTCCATTCCACCAAGTGCTATTCTTACTAGTGGTCGTTTTAGTGCAGATGCTATTGAGTTGGCAAGTGAAGTTTTACCAACACCTGGAGGTCCAACAAAACATAAAACAGTACTATTATTTTTATCAGATTTTATCTCTCTTTGTTCTAAAAGTTGTTTAACTGCAAAAAATTCTATAATTCTATCTTTTGGTTCACTTAATGCATAATGATCTTTATTTAGCTGAGTCTCTACCTCTTTTACCTCAATAGCCTCATCTGCTTTTTTTCCAAAAGGTATCTCTAAAATTTGTTCAATATATGTTTGAATAGTTGAAGCATCACCACTATCTGGATGCATTCTAGCTAACTTTTCAATCTGTTTTTTAGTCTCTTTATATCCAAGTTTTGGCATAAACGGTTTAAGTTCTTTTAACTCTTTTTTAAATGCCGCGATCTCTTTATCTCTAGTGTTATCAGTCCCTAACTCTTTTTGAATAGTTCTTAACTGCTCTTTTAAAATATAATCTTTTTGATGTTTATCAAGTTTCGTATTTACTTTTTTATTTATCTCATTTTTAAGTTTGAAACTCTCAATCTCTTTTTTGATATATTCTATTATCCCTAAAAGTCTTACATCGATATTTGTCTCTTTAAACAGTTTATATGCTTCATCATTTGATATTCTAATAACAGAAGATACCAAATCAGCTATTCTTATAGGGTCAGTACTCTCATCAATTGTTTTTATTAAATCAATTGGGAATTTTGAATTTAATTTTGATAACTTATCAATATTTATTTTTAATACATCAAGTATAGCTTTTATCTTATTTTCATCATAAGGTAGAGTTGGTAAAATATCAACAATACCCATTAAAGGTGAACCATTTACTATCTCTTTAATATCAACTTTTTCTAATCCTTGGAAAAGTACTTTTATTCTACCATCAGGCAGAGTTATTTTTCTCATTATATTTCCAACAACAGCAACATTATAAAACTCATTAGATGTTTTATCTATAGTCTCTTTGCTTACAGCTACTGTTATTAGTTTGTTGTTATTTATTGCATATTCTACAGCATTTATATTTTGTTCATCACTAATGAATATAGGAGCTATCATAAAAGGGTATAAAAAAATACTATCCTCTACTAATATTGGTAACCTATCTGGAAAACTATCATAATCTTTTAGTTGCATTTTTTACCTTTAATATTATTCAAATATAGCTCTATACCAAGGTGTATTCACTGGCTCTATAGCATTTAAGTCTTCCCAATTTTCTTTGGCTTTTGTAGCATATATAGCTTGTGCTTGTGGCTTATCAATTCTACTGTATAGATCTGAAATCTCTTTGTCAAATATAGCTTTTCCCATAAATAACCTAGAGCGGATTGATTTTACCACATTGATATATTGTGAATTTGGATAAAGTTTTATAAACTTATCTGTTTCTATAAGTGTTTTAGTTAAAAGTTCTTGTTCTCTAAACTCATTTTTAAAAGCTAAAAAGTTAGATTTTATTTTTAAAAATCTAATATAATCTGCATCTTGCTTTAAAGCAAATTTTTTAAGATACTCATCAAAGTAAAAGTTAGCCATTTGATAAGCTTCATCATCCATATGTGCATTTGCAATAATCATAATTGCACTTGGTAACAAAGGTGAATTTCTGTGTTCTGACTCTAGCGATGTATATGTATCATCAGCCTCATCTATTTGGCTATTTGATATTTGTTTTATCATTTTATTATACCAATAAACTGCTGGTTTATTATACTCTTGTACCTCTTTTTTTGAACTACATCCCGAGAATACAGATATAAATAAAACTACTAAAGTAGCTGTAAGAATTCTTTTTTGCATTGTTATCCTTTATGTTAAAAATACATTTTATCTAATATAGTATTTGATATAATTTAAAACAAGGAGATGTTTTGAATAAAAATAGTTTTACACTTTTTGAGATATTGATATCTTTGATATTATTAAGTATTATTATCTCTGGTATTTCAAAATTGTTTGTTAATGATGATTATAATAGCAAATATAATGAATTGCAAATAATAGAAAATAATTATATAGAACACAAAGTTATAAACAACAGTGAAAATATAAAATTTAGAACATTTTAGGATATAATAAGAAAAAAATATTGGGTAGTTATGGAAAAATTAAATTTAACTTTTGAAGATAATGGATTTATATTTAAATCTATTAGTTTTGATATAAAAAAGAATATTTTGTATGTTAATAAGTTTGATAAACAAAATAATTTTATTAAAAAAACTGAATTAAAAATGGGACAGATTCCTAAAAAAATCAAAAAACAACTAAACCCTCTTAAAAAGTAATAATATTGAAAATAAGTGTAATTATACCAACATACAATCGAGCCTCTTTTATAGTTAAAACTATACAAACCGTTTTAAACCAAACTCTTGTACCTCATGAGATAATAATTGTAGATGATGGTTCTACTGACAATACGGAAGATGTTTTAAGAGAATTTTGTTATATAAATCCAGATAAAATAAAATATATAAAACAAAAAAATCAAGGAGTTTCAAGTGCAAGGAATGCTGGGATAAAAATCTCTTCAAATGATTGGTTGTGTTTTTTAGATAGTGATGATTTATGGGAAGATACCAAACTAGAAGAGCAGATAAATTTTCATAAACAAAACCAAGATATATTATTTTCATATACTCTTGAGCATTGGTTATTTAATGATAAAACAATTAAACAAAAGAAACATCAACAAAAACAATCAGGATTTTGTTTTAAAGAAAATATTGCTAATACACTCATTGGTGCATCTACAGTTATGTTACATAAATCTATTTTAGAAGATATTGGATTATTTGATGAGGAGTTAAAAGTTTGTGAAGATTATGATTTATGGCTTAGAATATTGTATAAATATGAGCTTGGAATTATCCAAAAAGAGTTGATAAAAAAAATCGCAGGTCATAAAGAACAACTATCTTTTACTACGCCATTAATGGATACTTATAGGATAAAGTCTTTACAAAAACATATAAACTCTAAATACTCCCTAGATATAATAAATATGATAATAAAAAAGTGTGATATTTTAATAAAAGGTGCTATCAAGCACCATAATAGTGAGGTTGAAAACTATTATAGTGACTTGAAATATAGTTTACTAAATAGATAATTTATATTGTTATAGTAAAACAAGTTCCATAATTGATATTTTGAACATCTATAGTTGCATCAAATTTCTCTATAATTTGTTTTGTCAAGTATAGTCCAATACCTGTACCATCTTTTTTTGTTGTAAAATTAGAAGTGAATATATTATTTATATTCTCTTTTGGTATCCCTCCAGCATTATCAGATACTTTGAGTAAAATTTTGCCATTATCTTTTAATATCTCAAAAACTAACTTTCTATCTTTAATATTATTTTCATTAAAAGCATCTTTTGCATTATTAATTAAGTTTATAAAAACATGTTTAAATTCATTTTCAATACAAGATATCTCAATATTATCGTCTCCTATAATTTCATATTTAATTTTATTTGAGATAAGTTCACTATTCATTAGTGTTAAAGTAGATTTTATCATAGATTTTACATTTATGATAGATAGTTTTTGATTTGGTCTAAAGAACTCTCTAAACTCATCAATTGTTGAAACCAAATGAACTATCTGTTTTTGTGTTTCATCACTTACATCTTGAATCATTTGATCAGTTACCTTTTCATCAAGCAACACTTTCATACTTAAATTTTGAACACTAACACCTATTGTACTAAGAGGTTGTTTCCATTGGTGTGCAATAGCATCCATCATCTCACCAAGAGCTGCTAATTTTGATTGTTTTGCTAATATTTGTTCTTTTTGTTTATTTTTTTCTATCTCTTCATTTACCTTTTTTTGAAGTGTTAAATTAAAATTATTTAATCGCTCTTTATCTTGTTCACTTAACTTTATAAATATATCAAAATAGTACTTCATTTGATCAACCTCGTCAAGGTTAGTTTCTAATTCACTATTAAATTTTTTGTCAATTCTTGAAGAACGATATTTAACATCTTTAATCAATCTTTCAATAGGCTTTAAAGTATTACTAATAATAAGATATGTAATAATTGTAGAGAAGAGTATTATTAAAATTAATAGTTGCAAGTTTTTTCTAATTGTTTCCTTTATATTATAGAAGAGATGTTCCTCTTTTGTTATCAAGAATAGCTTTAGTTTTAGTTGTAAGTTCTCATATTCACTTGAAACTAACAGGTGAGAATGACCATTTTTTGATATAGTTTTAATATTATTAGATGTAGAAGAAAAAAATTCATTAGTAGATATTTTCTTGGCATGACTACTTATATATAAAAATTTATTTGTATTTTTATTTAATAATGCTATCCCATCAAAATCAACTAGTTTATCACTTATTAAATCTTGTATTGAACCCATTGATAATTTTACTATCATAACACCTACAATTTTTTGT
>CBFDEF010000025.1:0-23625 GCA_965603755.1 uncultured Arcobacteraceae bacterium | reverse complement strand
AGTAATTGGATAAAGTCTTGTTCCGCTTCCTCCTGCTAATATTATACCTTTCATTATGATTCTCCCTCTTTTAGTTTTTTCTCTTCTAATTTCTTTAAGCCATTTAAACAAACAAAACGATTTATATCAAAGTTTGCTTTTAAGATTTTATTATTTATTTCACCTTCAGTGCTACCAAATCCCTTTTTATGATAAAGATGATAAACATTAGCTATATTTCTACAAGATATAACTTCTGTACCATCAGCTCTAAAACGCCAATTTATATCTACATCTTCACCAATTGCAGGTAGTTTATAATCTTCATCAAAACCATTAATTGATTCTATATCTTTTTTATAGCAAGAAAAATTACAACCAATTAAATAGTTAATGTGTTTTTTTTGAACAAAATTGTTATATAAATAACCTTTTGGATTAATATATATTCCATCCTCATAATGTCTTACTTTATCTTTATGTAAAGATACAATTCTTCTTATAAAACTATTAGCTAGATTATCAATAGTAAGCTCATTATTATATAGTTTTTCTGTATATCCTGCACCTAACTCAACCCGTTTTCCAGCACAAACTCTTTTAGGTTTTGAACAATAAATATGACCTTCTATAAAATTCTTATGTAAAACAACATCACCATCTATAAATACAAGATAATCACTTGTTGCTTTTTTGATTGAATTATTTAATGCGATATTTTTTCTCCACTTTATATCTTCTTGTGTCAAATGTACAAGGTTCTTAATATTTAGTGTATTAATAAAATCTTTCATCACTAATGACTGACCATCTTCTGAAACAATGATTTCATCAACATTAATTGTTTGATTTAGTATTGAATCTATTACTAATCTAAGTGCTTTTACATTTTTATATACTGAAATGATTATTGTTATTTTATTTGGCTTCAATTAGCAATACCTTTTTTAGTTTTGATACTTATTTTACAATATATTAGCTAATTTTATAGACTTATATACAGTATTTACCGTTATTTGCTTCATGCAAATATTATCTTTACAATTCCACATTACATCTGTTTTATAACATGGACTACAATCTAAATTTGCACTTATTATATGCACTTTATTTGTTGGGCTTTGATATGGTCCTGTTTGAGAAGCTGGTGTTGGTCCAATTAGTGCAAAAACCTCAGTATCAACTGCAGATGCCATATGTGCGGTTCCTGTATCAGTTGCAGCTAATCCATTAGCTCCATCAATAACACCTATTAAATCTACCAATGATGTTTTACCAACTAAATCTATAACAGCTTTTGGATATGGTTTTAGTTTATCAAAAAACTGATCTTCACCTTTATTACCAACAATTACAACTTGAATATCTCTAGATAACTTTTCTATTAACTCTTTCCAATTTTCATTTTCCCATGCTCTGTAGTTAATAATATTTCTTTTTTGGTGTGAATTACTTGGACTAATTATTATATATTTGTCACTTAAATTATATTTAAATTTTACTTCATCTTTTAAAGTACCTATAATTTTTGGAAAACTTTTTTTAAAAACTTCATCACTAACGATTGATTTAAAAATATACTTTGTCATATCTACCATATGTTCAATATTTGAAGGTATTAAGATATCAGGTGCATCTATTTTTTGTTTTGCATCAATAGCATTAACTAAACTTTTAAATTGTTTACCATACTCAAAGTTAATTAAAATATCATATTGATTTTCTTTTGATGATTTAATGATATCTTTCTTTTGTGAACTTAACCAAATAGGTATTTTTTTATGTTTTAGAGGATAAACATGATTTACTCTATTATCAGCATTAAATAATGTACCACTTCCAGGGGTACAAATAAAGTCAATAATAGTCTCATCACCAAACTGAAATTTTAATGCATCAATAACACTTGTAGCATAAACCAAATCACCAAGTGCTCCACATCTTATAATAATTACTCTAATTTTATCAGTTTTCATTTATATCCAATGTTTTTAATATTTCTATAAGTTTAAAAAAACTTTTTAAATCTTTACCCATCATATTAAATATAAACTCTTTTTTACTTAAGTATATTAAAAATGATATTTTATTTATTAACTTATCTATTCTATCTATAAAATTATTATTTGAAGTTAAATTTATATAATAATTTATTATTTTTTTATAATCTAAATCAAAAGTAGCTTTTATTTTTGTTAGAGATAGTATAAATAAAATTAAATCTCTAAATTGTAAAGTTTTAATATCTATATCTTTATCACACGAGGCTTGCTCTTGACTTATAAAACTTTCCTCTAAATCAATAATATAAACTTTATTATCTTTATATGTAAAGTTTCTACACTGTGCTCCACCATGAAAATCATTATTATTATGAACTATTGAAAGTTGTTCTATCATTTTATTTATAAAATAATACATTTTTTCTTCTGTTATATCAGGTTTTCTTATATATGAATATACTGTTTGTCCACAATCTTCTAAAGTAAAATTATTTTCATCTTGATAAATAACTTCTGGCATATTTACACCATAAGTTTTAAGTTTTTTTATTTTAGAAGTTTCGTATTTTATTGCATCTTTGGCACTTTTATATTCTACAGGTAGAAGTACATCTATATTAAAAAGCTTATAAAAAAACTTATGTGCATATGATGATTTTGTTTCTCTTGCTTTTTTTATCCAATACTTTTTATCTTTAAATTCAATAGAAAATATTTCACTATTGTTTAAACTAATCTCTTGTTTAATGAAATCTATTAAATCTTTATTATTAGTCATATTTACTCTCATACAATTTTCTATTATGGTGCTTCCATCTTTTGTGTTGCCAAAACCATTGTTCAGGAATATCTCTTATTTGTTGCTCTATTATACTATGTTGTTTTTGAGTTAATTCTTGTATCTTATCTTCACTTTTGTACTCAAATAGTTTGGTATCAATGGCATCATATATTTTCAATTCATATTCTCTGAATCCTTTACAAACTGCAAATACAGGTATGATAACTGCATCAAATTTTAAAGCTAGCCTAGCAGGTGCATCCGTAGCCATAGCATGTGAACCAAAAAAATCTATCTCAACACCATTACTAGTATTTTGATCTATTGCAATTGCCACAAATTGATCATTTTTAAAAGCTTTTATCATCCCTTTTGCAGCAACAGTTTTGTCTAACATAATTATGTTATTTCGATCTCTTGCTTGAATATACATATTGTTTATATATTCATTTTTCATTTTTTTATTTACAACTGCTAATGTTCCATATTTTAAAGCAATATATGGAATAGCTAGCTCCCAGCCACCATAGTGTGCTGTAACAAAAATTATTTTTCTTTTTTGTTTAATTGCATCTAAAATTACATTTTCATTAGTAATTGTAGCTTTTGCTAATAATTCATCTTTTGATATATATTGATTTTCCATATATTCAAATAGATTAAACATCAATGATTTATATGATTTATAAACTATATCACTTTTTTGTTCTTTTGTAAGAGTATTTTTATATGCCAAATTTAAATTTACATCGGCAATAAAACGATGCTCTTTGTTAAATAAAAACAGCAGTCTAGCTAATAGTAATAAAAAATATTTTATTACTATATTTGGAGTGTATCTAAAAAAAAATTGAAAAATTTTATAAAGATAATATCTAAAACGATACTTATTCACTCAATAACTCCCGAGCCATATTATATATATCTACAGCTTTTATCTCTTGTATAGTAAAATCATTTTTATTTAACTTTAATGGATCTACATAGCTATCAGATTTTATAACTTTATTTATATCTGTTAAATATGTGTTTCTATACTCAGGTGTATTTCCAAATATTGTAATAGATGGTATATTTAATCCCCAAGCCATATGTGTAGGACCAGTATCTGCACCTATTACTAATTTAGAATTTTGAATATTAAACTTTAAATCATCTAAGTTACCTTTTGGTGCTACTTCAATTAAATCAGAATTTGACTCTAGCCATAATGCTATTTGATGCTCTTCTTCATTTCCCCATACAACTAAAATATTTTCATTTAATCGTTGCGCTAACTCTAAAAATTTCTCTTTTGGGTATATTTTATTCTCTTTTGATGCACCAACTATAAAAATAATTTTCTTATCTGAATTATTTGATACTTTATCTAAAGTAGAATACAAAAATGGTTCTTTATTAAAAATATCATCTTTAGTTACTTTTAACCCTAAAGGTTCACAAATAACTTTTACATTTCTATCTATTGCATTCTTTTCATAAGGTATAAAAACCTTTTTATCATAAAACCAGCTGGCAATAGATTCTCGAATAGAATCTTTATCAAAACCGCAAATAAAACTACCAACTACCCTACTTCCAACTATTTTAGATACTATTGCTGATTTTAATAAACCTTGAGCATCTATAACAATATCATAGTTATTTTTTGAATAGCTGTTTAAAAGTTTTAGTTGATTAAAAATTTCACCCTTGTTTTTTTTAATAGATTTTAAATTTACTGGTAAGATATTATCTATATGGGGACTATTTTCTAAAACAGCTTTAAATCCATCTTCCACTATCCAATCTATTTGGCAAGTTGGAAGCTCTTTTTTTATAAACTGTAAAGCTACCATCGCATGTACTATATCCCCCATAGCAGAGAGTTTTACAATACATATCTTATGAATCAAATTGTTCTTTGAACAATGTGTCATTTTAATTCCATTGTTAACTTTATAGGTGTTTTTATTTTTATTAAAGCTCTATTTACCAAATATTGTTTATTTTTTGATGATATTGTTAGATTATTATTTTCTAAATCATATTGATAAACAGTTTTTGTAAATTCACTATTTAATGAGATATTTAAAGTCATCATATAATTTAACCATTGTACAATCTCTAACTTTGGCAAAAGTTGTTGATATTTTTCAATATCCTCATATTTTGGTAAAGACTTTTTTGTAAACTTTGCAACTATAGCTATTAATATTTTATCTTCATGTGTAAAATCATAATCTAATCCATTTAGTATATAAAAGAATGCATGATCCTCATTTTTATCAAAACCTAAAGATAAACCTACTTGTTGAAGTTTAGATGCAATAACTAAAATAGATCTATATTTATCATCTAAATTATGTAGTGGTTTTAAGCTATCAAATATTTTTTTAGCATTATTACCTAGATATGCAATTTGCGAATCATCATCTATAAATCTATCTAATAAACTTCTTACACTGATATTAAAGTTTGAGGGGAACTTGTGATTTGATGTTCTTAGAATATCACAAAGATAAACACCCTCTCTTACACCTGCCGAACTTGTGATCACTTTTTGCACTTTAAAATAGTTTAAAATAGTTTTAAATATAAAAGTACCTACAGCAATAGTATCATATCTATCTTTTTGCACACCGAGTTGTTTTAACTCTTTGTTGCTTGAAGCATTTATAATATTATCAAAAAGCTCTTCATTTTGATTAACATCATATTTAAAACCATGAAGTGTGTCTAAAGGATAACAATCTTTTGCTAAGATAATTCTACTTAATGCTCTAGCAGTCCCACCAAGTCCAACAATAGTATCAAGTGTTTTATTTATGTTTGACAATTGTGATGTTATATACTCTTTAGCACCATCGAGATCATTTTTATCTAAAAACAACTCTTTTATTCTTACTGTTCCTATATTTAAAGAAACAGTATCAATAATCTTCCCTTCATTTATAAATGCAAACTCAGTACTACCACCACCAATATCTAGAGTAGTAAAGTTATCATCTGCAATTAAATTTAAAGCAGAAACACCACCATAGTATGCTTCTTTTACACCATCAATAACTTTTATATTTAGTTTTAACTCTTTTGAAACTTTTGATATAAATAGTTTTTTATTTGGGGCATCACGAAGTGCAGATGTAGCTACACATAGAATTTTTCTACTTTTAAGATTGGAAGCTATTTTAAGAAATGACTCTAAAGCATTAAAAGCTCTTTGCATTGGAATATCTTGAAGGTTTCCATTATTTTCATAACAGCCTTCAGATATTTTTACTTTTGATTTTGATTCATTTATTAAATGAAATGCAAATCGACTTGTTTTTTTAAAAACAACCATCCTCATTGAATTTGAACCAATATCTATGATGGTTGTAATTTTTGCCATATTTTACTCTTCTATCTCTAATTGATTGAATTTAAACTGTAACTCTTGTGCTGTTTCTTGGTTATCTGGATCTAAGATAATACAATCTACTGGACAAACTTCAATACATTGAGGTTCATCGAAACTACCAACACATTCTGTACACATATCAGAATCAATCACATATATCGGATCGCCCTCTTCTATCGCCTCATTTGGACACTCTTCTCTACAAGCATCACATGCTATACATTCATCTGTTATTATTAATGACATTTTAAATTTTCCTACTAAATTATTTTGATAGATTTATAACCTATTTTTGTTTAATAATATCTTTAATTTGGCTAATATTTTTTATTTTTTAATAAATCATCAAAAACAACTCTATTTCAAATCTTATATTTATTACCAAGTTCTTATTATATTTTGAAAAACTGCAGTTAAGCTTTCAACCTCTTTTACGGTTGTTCTTTCGTTTACAGCATGAATAGTATCATTTATTACACCAAACTCAACAGTATCAATTTCAAATTGACCAAAAAACCTTGCATCACTAGTTCCACCAGCAGTGCTAAGCTTTGTATCTATGTTACAAACATCTTTTATACTTTTTTGGATATTTCTTACTACATTAGTATCAGCAGATGTTACAAAAGGATAAGAGCCTTGAGTTAGTTTTAAATTATAATCTAAATGTTTAAAATTATCATCTATAAATATATTTATACTATCTTGAGTTGTTTTTGTTGAGTTTCTTACATTAAACATCATATTAAGTTTATTTGGTGTTACATTTGTAACCTCCATTCCTGATCTTATATCTGTAATCACCATTTGACTTGGAGAAAAAAACTGATCACCATTATCAAGATTATACCCTGCTATTTTTGGTAATATATCAGATATTTGATGTACTGGGTTTATTGCTTTTTCTGGGTACGCAGCATGACCTTGCTTCCCTTGAAGCTCTAAATATCCATTTATACTACCTCGTCGACCTACTTTTATAGCATCACCAAAAACATCTTCACAAGTAGGTTCGGCAACTATTGCAGATGTTGGTAAAAAATTCTCTTTTTTAAGATACTCTAAAACTTTTACAGTCCCATTTATCGCATCACCCTCTTCATCGCTAGTGAGAAGGATCGAAAGTGTACCATTAAAATCTTTGGCATTTTTACAAGCATATAAAAAAGCTGCCACTCCACTTTTCATATCTTGAGCGCCCCTTGCAGTTATAACTCCATCAATAACCTCTGCTTCAAAAGGATCACAACTCCAACCTTCACCTGGAGGAACAACATCTATATGACCAGCAAAACATAAATGTTCATCAGTCCCATTCTCTGTATTAAATTTTTTATAATAAAATCTATTGCTTACATCTTCATAGTCAAGTTTTATAACACTCCACTGCGCACCTAAATATTCCTCTATAAAATTATAAATTCCCATATCTTTTGGTGTGATTGACTTATACTGTAAAAGTTTTTGAAATAATGGAACTATTTGCATATCTTATTTATCCTAATTTAATTTTTTATTTAGTATTATTTTATCTAAATAATAATTAAGGATAAAAATAAATGAATTTAGATATCACACCAGAAGTATTAGTTTCACAACTTAACATCGGTAAAACAGATTCAAGTTTAGACCAAGTTACAAAAGCTATAGAAAATACAAAAGAGTTTAATAAATTTTCTAAACATATCATAAGTTTAAACGATAAATTAAAACATATGAATGGTTTTGTGTCACTATCAAATAGTGTTCCACACTTTAAAATTAAATGTGATACTACAAAAGATAGCCATGAGATAATTCAAGAGTTTACTGATGAAGTTCACCACTGGGCAAATAAATATAACGTAGAGCTTCAAAAAGTAGATAATAAAGATGTTTATTACATCATAGGTCATATCTAATAACTATATATACTAAATAAAACTAAATACACTTTATTAGTGTATTTAGTAACATATTTTATACTTTATAAATCACCATCATAATTAAAAATGATGATTTTTACACTTTTTAGTGTATTTACCCTCTTTTGTTCTTGCAAAAATATTTAACTTTACATCATATTTTTTTGCTATTTTTTCTATCTTCTTTCTGTTTTTTTTATTAAATGTAAAAAGTACTTCATACTCTTCACCACTACATCCTATCTCTTTAGATATCTTTTTTATAAATTCAAAACCAATATTGTTTGATTTACTTAATCTTTCAAGTTCAAAAAACAATCCGTCAGATATATCTAAGGCACTATTTATATATGGTGCTATTTTATAAAAAAACTTTGGATTTAATTTTGGTGTAATAAATTTTGATTTTGATGATACTTTTTCACCTCTTAGCAACTTATCTAAATCTTTTTTTACAGTTCCTAATTCTCCTGTATAACAAACTAAGTCACCAATAGATGTACCTGTTCTTAAAGTTGGATTTGAAGTTTTTGATATAATAGTAATAGATATATCAAGTTTATTGTTTGATATAGTATCTCCACCTATTATCTCAATATTAAATTGTTTAGCTACTTTTTTAAAACCACTTGATAATTGTTTTAAATCATCCTTATTAAAATCAGGAGGTATAGCAACACTTAAAAGTGCATACTTAGGAATTGCATTCATTACTATTGCATCACTTATATTTACAAGCATAGATTTTATAGCTATTTGCTTTAAACTCATCCAAGTAGTTTTAAAATGCACATTTTGGAAAAATGCATCCATACTATAAACATATTTTCCTACAACTGCACCATCATCACCGATAAACTTACTTGAACTAAATTGTTTAATAAAATAGTCCTCTTTATTTAATATTTTACTCATAGGCGTATTGTAGCATTTTATATTTTATAAGCCATATAATTCAAACAAAATTATCCCTAATAAATTTTATAGTATTTTATAGATATAATAATAGTTATAAAGAAATATAAGGAAATATATTGGACTACTTAAAAGTCATTGGAAAACAAAACTTAAAAGGGAGTGTTAAAATAAGTGGTGCTAAAAATGCGGCATTACCGCTTTTGACCTCTACTATTTTATCAAAAAACAAAATAAATATATCAAATTTACCAGATGTAGTAGATATAAATACTTTACTTAAACTTTTAGAGATGCTGGGATCAACATATTCAAAAGCTGATGGTGTACTAAGTATTGATTCAACTACAATATCTAAAACAAAAGCTACATATGAGATAGTAAAAACCATGAGAGCATCTATTTTAGTTCTTGGCCCACTTTTAGCTAGATATGGACATTGTGAAGTATCTCTTCCTGGTGGCTGTGCAATTGGACAAAGACCAGTTGATCTACACCTAAAAGCTTTAGAGCAAATGGGTGCCGTTATTGAGATAAAAAATGGTTACATTGAGGCAAAAGCACCAAATGGTTTAAAAGGTACAACTATAGTTTTTGATAAAATTACTGTAACAGGTACTGAAAATATTTTAATGGCAGCAGCTTTAGCACATGGTGAAACAACAATAATAAATGCAGCAAAAGAACCAGAAGTTATACAACTTTGTGAAGTATTAAGGGACGCTGGAGTAAAAATAGATGGAATAGGAACAAATTCAATAACATTGATAGGTTCTGGACAAAAGCTGTTAGACTTTAAAGATTTTACTGTTATTCCAGATAGAATTGAAGCAGGAACTTATCTTTGTGCAGGGGCTATTACAAACTCTATTTTAAAAGTTGAAAATGTAATACCATCACATCTAACAGCAGTTTTATCAAAATTTGAAGAGATGGGTTTTATGATAGAAAAAGATGATAATACCGTTACGATATTACCTGCAAATAAAATAAAACCTATAAGTATAACAACTACAGAGTATCCAGGATTTCCAACAGATATGCAAGCACAGTTTATGGCAGTTGCGACAATGGCAGATGGAACTAGTATAATAGATGAAAAACTATTTGAAAATAGATTTATGCATGTTAGTGAATTAGTAAGAATGGGCGCAGATATAACTTTAAATGGTACGGTTGCAACTATAAAAGGGACACCTAAAAAACTATTTGGTACAGATGTGATGGCTACAGATTTAAGAGCTAGTTCTGCTTTAGTATTAGCAGGACTGGTTGCTTCTGGGCAAACAAATATTCATAGAATTTATCATCTTGATCGTGGTTATGATAAACTAGAAAATAAATTATCATCAGTTGGTGCTAATATACTAAGAGATAAGGAAGATTAAAACATAATGAAACATTTTTTAACATTAAAAGATTATTCGAAAAAAGAGATTTTAGAGATAATTGATATTGCAATTGAGATTAAAAAAGAGACAAAAGCAAAAATATTTAAAAAATATATGCCAATGCAAACATTAGGTATGATTTTTGAAAAAAGCAGTACTCGTACAAGAGTTAGTTTTGAAACTGGTATCTACCAATTAGGTGGTATTGGACTTTTCCTTAGTTCTAATGATATTCAACTAGGTCGTGGTGAACCTGTAAGTGATACAGCTCGTGTAATAAGTAGAATGGTAGATATGATTATGATTCGGAATGACTCTCAAAAAGAGTTAGAGGAGTTTGCATCTCATTCAAAAGTTCCTATTATAAATGGACTTACTGATAAGTTTCATCCTGTACAACTTATGGCTGATTATTTAACAATAATTGAACATAATCTGCAAGATAATCTAAAAGTTGCATATGTGGGTGACGGAAACAATATGACACACTCTTGGCTTATGTTAGCTTCAAAGCTTGGTTTTGATTTAAGTATTGCTACTCCAAAGGGTTATGAAGTAGATAATGATATTTTAGAAGATGCTTTAGAATTTGCAAAAAAGAGCGATTCTAAAATAGTTATAACAAACGATCCTAAAATTGCAGTAGAAGATGCAACTGTTGTTACAACTGATACTTGGGTATCAATGGGGCAAGAGGATGAAAAAGAGCAAAGAGTAAAAGATTTTACAGGATTTATAGTTGATGATAATCTTATGAATTTAGCACATAAAAAAGCTATATTTTTACATTGTTTACCAGCATATAGAGACTATGAAGTTAGTAAAGAGATATTTGAAAAACATGCGGATGTTATTTTTACAGAAGCTGAAAATAGACTACATGCTCAAAAAGCCATAATGGTATATTTAGATAGGAATAGAAACTAATGATAGATTTTACAAAATTTGAGAAATACTCAAGACCTGGGCCTAGATACACAAGTTATCCAACAGCTCCAGAATTTAATACAACATTTACACAAAAAGATTTAATATCAAAATTTAAAGAGCAAAGTGCTAATCGTCCATTATCTTTATATATTCATGTTCCATTTTGTAGAAGTGCATGTTATTTTTGTGGATGCAATGTAATCTTTACAAGTAAAGAGGAGAAAAAAGTTAAATATATTGAATACTTAAAAAAAGAGTTGAAAATATTAGCTTCTTATTTAGATACTTCAAGATTAGTAACACAGATGCATTTTGGTGGAGGAACTCCTACATTCCTTAGCCCAGATCAATTAAAAGAAGTACTAGAAAGTATTAAAGAAACTTTTCCAAACTTTAGTGCTGATGCAGAGATTTCTTGTGAAGTTGATCCTAGATTTTTTGAACAAGGACATATGGATGTGCTTAAAACTGCTGGTTGTAATAGACTAAGCTTTGGAGTACAAGATTTAGATCCACAAGTACAAAAAACAATCCATAGAATTCAACCTTTTGAAACAACACAAAATGTTGTAAAAATTGCAAGGACGGCTGGAATTAAGTCAATCAATATTGATTTAATTTATGGACTTCCTCACCAAACAAAAGAGACTTTTGCTAAAACTATTAGAGATATTGTAAAATTAGATCCAGATAGACTAGCTGTATTTAACTATGCTCATGTTCCATGGATGATGAAAACACAAAGAAAATTTGATGAAACAACATTTGCACCACCTTCTACAAAACTAGAGATTTTAAAAGACTCCATAGAGTTCTTTGGTTCTGTTGGATATAAAATGGTTGGTATGGATCATTTTGCTAAACCAGAAGATGAACTATTTAAAGCGATAGAAAAAGGTGAACTTCATAGAAATTTCCAAGGTTATACTACTAAAGGTGGTGCAGATTTAATTGGTATTGGTGTTACTTCTATTGGTGATGGTGTTGATTATTATGCACAAAATTTTAAAGATCTTCCAACTTATGAAAAAGCTATTGATGCTGGTGAATTACCAGTATTTAAAGGTTATAAACTTTCAGATGATGATATTTTAAGACAATTTGTAATTATGGAACTTATGTCTAATTTCTCTTTAGATATGAAAAGAGTAGAAAAAGAGTTCAATATAAACTTTAAAGAGTATTTTAGTGATGCATTAAAAGCTTTAGAAGAGTTTGTAGAAGCTGGACTTGTAACAATCAATGATGATAAAATAGAGGTAAGTCAAACAGGTACTATGTTAATAAGAAATATATCTATGCCATTTGATGCATATCTAAATAAGATACCTGAAGATAAAAGAAGATTTAGTAAAACTATATAAAAAGTTTTACTAAATCTATAAAAATAAGTGAAATTATAATTTCACTTATTTAAGTTAAAAGAGTATTACTCTTCTAGCATCCTATCTTGCATTTTTTCAATTGCTTTTTCTAATGATCTAGTATCTAAACCAAATTGAGTGGCTTTTTGAACTCCTGCTTCTACAAATTTATCAGACATTGGATCACACACATTACATATAGTTTTAATAACATTTAAAACTTGTGAATCTTTTAAATATTTTTCTGGACAGTTATCTAAGTTATCTGTATGCTCAATAATATTTATTAACTTATCACTTAAATTCCAATATTTAAATATAGATGATGTTACTTCTGTTGAAGTAGTATTAAAATACTTTCTCTCAATATTAGTAATATTTAAAGGGTCTGCTTTAATATCATTTAAGAAATCATCTGCTTTTCCATTTTCAACTGCAATACTTGATAAAACAAATCTTCCAGTCTCTAATAAAAAAACAGGTAAAAGTAACTCCTCTTTTAAATCATGATCAACTCTACCTAACCAAGTAGATAAAAGATTTGAAGACATATTTGCAAGTCTTAAGAAGCCATCTGCATCTATTGCATACGCGCCTAAATCAGTATCAAATGCATTCTTTATAGCACTTCCAAAAGCAATTGATAAAGTAAAATTAATACCAAGAAGATGAAGTGCTCTACTTGCTGTCTCTACTTTATTGTTAAATCCAAACATCGCAGAGTTCGCAACTTTTAGTAAAGTAGCAACAATTAGAGGATCTTGTTCTATAATAGATAATAACTTATCAAGATCCTTATCAGAAGATTTTTTAAACTCTTCCAAGTCAATAATTGTTTTTGGAAGTGGAGGTAAAGAGTCAATTTTTTTTGATAAAATTTCGTTCATAATGATTCCTAAGTTTGTGTTTTATTTATTATATTGTATTTTTATTTAAATATAGTAATTGTAAGTAATATTTAATCTATATTTAAATATTACTTAATTTTTTTATGCATCTACAGTTTTTCTAATTCTAAGTGCCAATTCTTTTAACTGATCTTCATCTACTTTACTTGGAGCTTGTGTTAATAAACATTGAGCTTTCTGTGTTTTAGGGAATGCAATAACATCTCTAATAGAATCAGTTCCTGCCATAAGCATAATCATTCTATCAAAACCAAGCGCAAAACCACCATGTGGAGGTGCACCAAATTCAAGTGCATCAAGTAAGAAACCAAACTTCTCTCTTTGTTCCTCTTTACTTATATTCATAAGTTCAAATACTTTTGATTGTATCTCTTCTTTATGAATTCTGATACTTCCACCACCAAGCTCTGTACCATTTAAAACAACATCATAAGCAATAGACTTAATATCTTCTAAATCAGATATATCTTCAAGAGATTTAGGCATTGTAAATGGATGATGTAAAGCTTTTGTTGTCATTCCCTCTGATTCAAACATAGGAAAATCAACAACCCATAAGAACTCAAATTTACCCTCTTCAATAAGATTCATTTGATTAGCAAGTTCAATTCTAAGTCTACCCATATAATCCCATACAAGTTTTTTAGCCCCTGCTCCAAAGAAAATAATGTCTCCAACTTCCATCTCACATCTAGCTACTAACTCTTCAAGTTTTTCAGGAGTTGATTCAAAGAACTTATTTAATGGACCTTTTAATCCATCCTCTTTCATTTGAAAATATCCAAGACCAGATGCTCCAAACTTTCTTACGAAATCTTCGAAACCTTTCATTTGTCTTTTAGAGAATACATTATCACCATTTGGTACCTTTAATGCTTTAATTCTATTGTTTACTTTGTCTTTTGCAATATTTGAGAAAATATCAAGTGTACAAAAGTCAAATATATCAGAAACTTCTGTCATCTTTAAATCATATCTCATATCAGGTTTATCTGAACCATAAAATTCCATAGCATCATTATAAGTCATTCTAGTAAACTTAGATGGTACATCAAAACCACAAGTTGTAAATGTATCATAGATAACTTTCTCAGCAACAGCAATAACATCATCTTGAGTACAAAAAGACATCTCAACATCTATTTGAGTAAATTCAGGTTGTCTATCTGCTCTTAAATCTTCATCTCTAAAACATTTTGCGATTTGAAAATATTTATCAAATCCAGATACCATTAGAAGTTGTTTAAACAATTGTGGAGATTGTGGTAAAGCATAAAACTCACCATTGTGAACTCGTGATGGTACTAAGTAATCTCTAGCTCCCTCTGGAGTTGATTTTGTTAAAATTGGAGTTTCTACATCTAAAAAGTCCATATCATTTAAACAGTTTCTAACAGCTATATTTGCTTTTGATCTAAGTTTAAATATATTATAAGATTTTGTTCCTCTAAGTTCTAAAAATCTATTTCTTAATTTAATCTCTTCATTTACTTTTTCATCATTTATATCAAAAGGCATTGTTTTAGATTTGTTTTCTATAATAAGATTATCTACAACAATCTCAATTTTACCAGTGATTAGATTTGGGTTTTCAAGACCCTCTCCTCTTGCTCTAACCTTACCAGTAGTAATTAAAACAAATTCATCTCTTACATCTTGTGCAACATCATGAACCTCTTTACTATCAGCAGGGTCACAAACAAGTTGTACTAAACCACCTTTATCTCTTAAATCTATAAAGATTAATCCTCCGTGATCTCTTCTACTATTTACCCAACCAGCAACAGTAACTGTTTGTCCAATGTTATCTTCTGTTACTTCTGTACAATAATGTGTTCTCAAAATCTTACCTCTTAATATATTTATATAATTTTTTTGCATTATATCTAAAATATCATTAAAATATATTTTCATGATACTAGTAATATATGTTAGTACATTATATACCGAACATATATCTTTATTTTTATTTCTTGATATGGTTTAGGATAATCCTTGTATGCAATTTTTATCGTTCTTATTGTATTTTGATCAAGCGCTGTGTAACCTGAACCATCGCTTATCATCAAACTACTAATATCTCCATTATTATGCAATACAAATTCAACTACATTTATACCTTTTTGCCTTGTTCGTATTGATATGTTTGGATACTTTAAATGTCTTTGAGTAATTTGTCCAATTTTACTTAGATTTGTTTTTAAAAATCTTTTTTCTTCCTTTGAAAATAAAAAATATTCATCTCCATAAAGCTTTAAATAACTTTGTGTCATTTCATCAAGATTCTTTATCTCATGTAACTCTTTTTCCCTCTGTTTAATTTTTTCATATAAACTTTCCTGTTTTTTTTCTACTATATTATTTGAATTTATAGTAAAAAACTTTTTTAAATCAACAGGCTTTTTTACTTTGGGTACTTGTATTTTTTTTATCTCTTTTTTTATAACTACTTTTTTTACAATTTTTCTTTTATTAACAACTTTTTTCTTTTCTATATTTTTTTCTTTTTTTATCTCTTTTCTTTCCACATTATCTATTTTCTTTTTTTGAACTATTTTTTTCTCTTTTTTTATTAATTTCACATATTTAATATTTGTATATCCGTGACGATTTGTATCTTTGATTTTTGTTGTTGTGTTAAATTGTAATCTATCATTTTTTATAATCTCATTAACAAATAGAAATAATAATATATGAACAATAATAGTAATAAAAAAAGCATATATAAGTTTTAGCATCAAAAAGTATAGTAAAAATATCTTAAGGGACTGTTAAAACTTTAAAAGAACTTAAAAAATTATTTAACTTTATCTTTTACTCTATTACTTTTAATTTAAAAATGTAAAATACAAAAAATTAAAAATATCAAATATTTATATAAAAGGATTATCTTGAAATACAATCAATTAAACGAAGAGGAACAAAGAGTTATATTATATAAAGGTACAGAAGCCCCATATAGCGGGAAATTTTATGAACATAAAGAGGATGGTGTTTATACATGTAAACAATGTAATGCACCACTTTATAAATCATCTAGTAAATTTAATAGTGGTTGTGGATGGCCGAGTTTTGATGATGAGATTCTAGGAGCAGTAAAAAGGGTAAGTGATGCAGATGGAAGAAGAGTTGAGATTGTATGTGCTAAGTGTGGTGGGCATTTAGGTCATGTATTTGAAGGTGAACAATTTACATCTAAAAACACAAGACATTGTGTAAACTCTGTATCTATAGATTTTGAAGCAATTAAAACTGACAATATTCAAAAAGCATATTTTGCAGGTGGATGTTTTTGGGGAGTTGAATATTTCTTTGAAAAACTTGACGGAGTAAAATCAGCAATTAGTGGTTATATGGGTGGTACTATGCCAAATCCAAACTATAGATCAGTTTGCAACGGGGATACTGGACATATTGAGGTTGTAGAGGTTACATTTGATAGTGAAGTGGTTGATTATGAAACACTAGCAAAACTATTTTTTGAAACACATGATGCAACACAAATAGATGGTCAAGGACCAGATATTGGTAGTCAATATATAAGTGCTATCTTCTATGATAATCCAGAACAGAAGAGTATAGCAAAAAATCTTATAAATATCCTAGAAAATAAAGGGTATAAAATAGCTACAAAACTAATATCTACACTAAATACACCATTCTTTGAAGCAGAAGAGTATCATCAAGATTATTACTTCAAACACAATAAAACACCTTATTGTCATTCTTTTAAAAGTAAGTTTTAGATATAATGCAAAAAAATATAATATAGGGATAAAATAATGATATATACAAAAGATGAATTTAAAGAAAAAGTGGCAGATATACAAGGTCAATCATGGTACAGAAATCCAATCGGTTTTGGTATTGCTAGAGTTGATAGAGGTCAGTTAAATGCTGATAAAATATTACAAGCTACATACCCTGTTGTAAACTGGAATGAAAACTTTGGTTCAGCTGCAATTTTTATGGATGCTTTCAAAACTGCTGGTGTTGAGATTGATACTACTAAAACTGAATTAGTTTTAGATATCAGCGATGAGTTTATGACTAATTGTATAGAGAGTTTTAGACCTTATATTCCTGAAGCTAAAGGTGAAGATCATAAAAATGTTCAACTTATCTCTAGTCTTTCTACACTTCCAAGAGAATTAGGATTAACTGCAAATGATTTTAAAGTTGTATTTATATTTGAAGATGCAAACCCTGCTTCTGTTGAAACTGCATATTTAAAACTTTATGCTTTATCAACTGGAAAAGCAGAACTTAGAAAAATCAACTTAAATGGTGCATTTGGACTTTTACATAATGTTGCATGGGTTGGAAATACACCTGTAGAACTTGATTGGTTAAGAGCAAATGAATTAACACTAAAATTAACTGGAAAATACCCTGTTATTGATATGGTAGATAAATTCCCTAGATTTTTATCTCATATTATCCCTGCTGACAACACAAGAATCCTTGACACTTCAAAAGTTAGATTTGGTGCTCAATTAGCTGGTGGAACAACTGTTATGCCTGGTGCTTCTTACATCAACTTTAACGCTGGAACATTAGGACCAGTTATGGTTGAAGGTAGAATTTCATCTTCTGCTATTGTAGGATCTGGTTCTGATGTTGGTGGAGGAGCTTCAATCCTTGGTGTCCTTTCTGGTACAGATGGAAACCCTATCTCTATAGGTGAAAACACACTTCTAGGAGCTAACTCAACTACAGGTATACCTTTAGGTGATGCTTGTATTGTTGATGGTGGTGTTGCTTTATTTGCTGGAACAAAAATATCTATTTCTGATGAGCAAATTGCAAAAATCACTGAAGCTAATCCTGAAGCTAAATTAACTAATCTTATGAGAGCTGATGCACTTCAAGGACTAAATGGAGTTCACTTTAGACAAGATTCTCAAACAGGTAAATATTTAGCTATGAGAAGTACTAGAGAAGTTAAACTAAACTCAGAGTTACACTAAAACTTTGCAAAAAGAGTTGAATAAAACTTTATATTTATATCAACCTCAAAATGGGTATTGCTACAACAGCGATACCCATTTTTTATATAATTTTATTTGCAAAAATTTAGAGCAGTTTAAAAATATAAATGGTGAACTTTTAGATATAGGCTCAGGTAGTGGAATACTTGGTTTATTAGTTGCTAGAGATTTTGATAGACTAAAGTTAAATCAAGTAGAGATACAAAAAAGTTTTCAGTTTTTATCACAAAAAAACAGTGAAGTAAATGGTATAGAAAATAATTTATACCAAGGTTCTGTTTTAGATATAGAGAGTAATAAAGAGTTTACTAAAGAAAGTAAATCTTTTGACTATATCATCTCAAATCCACCATTTTACAACTCAGATGTTATAAAAAGTGAAAATGAATCTTTAAAAATAGCTAGATATAACGATAACTTTCCACTTGATAAGTTTATATCAAAAGCATCTAAACTTTTAAATCAAAAGGGTAAGTTTTTCTTTTGTTATGATGTAAAACAGATACATAATATAATTTTAGAGCTAAATAATGCAAAGTTAAATATTGAAGCTATTCAGTTTTTACACCCTAAGCCATCAAAAGAGGCAAGTTTGGTTATGGTTTATGCTAGAAAGAACTCTAAATCTAAACTTAAAGTTATAAACCCTCTAATTATGTTCGATGAAAATGGAGAGTTTACACAAGAGGTAAATGATATTTATCTTAAATGCTCTACCCATAGTATAAAGTGTGAAGTGTAGATTTATATAGAAGTTTATGGTTTTAGTTTTAGGGATATTAATTAAAAGTCCAAAGGAGATTTAATATCATCTTTATTTAATTCTTTCACAACGTGAGTATATATCATTGTAGTTTCAATAGATTTATGACCCAAAAGTTCTTGAATAGAGCGAATATCTGTACCATTTTGAAGTAGATGTGTAGCATAAGAGTGTCTAAATATATGGGCAGATACTTTTTTGTAAATATTACACTTTTTTACTGCACTTCTAATATTTCTTGAAAAAGTTTTATCTAAAATATGATGTCTTCTTATCACTTCACTTCGTGGATCTTTAGATACTTTGTTCATCGGGAAAATATATTGCCATTTTATTTCATATTTTGCATGAGGAAATTTCTTTTCAAGTTGATATGGAAGTTCTACAGTTCCAAAACCATTTTTTATATCTTGAATATGTATCTCTTCTACTTTTTGAACTTGCATTTTTAATTCATCCTTTATTTTAAAAGGGAGAGGTATTGTTCTATCTTTTTGAGATTTACTATCCCAAATATAAACTTTATCATAACCAAAGTCAATATCTTTTATTCGTATATTTAAAAGCTCACTCATTCTTAGCCCACATCCGTACATAAGTTTTAACATCAACTGATAAATACCACTCATATTTAAAATAATTTGTTTAACTTCATCTATAGTAAGTACCACAGGAATATGTTTTTTCTCTTTTGCTCTTAACGCTTGAATGTTCATATCCTTCATATCAAAACCAAATATTTCACGATATAAAAATAAAATTGCATTAAATGCTTGATTTTGCGTTGCAGGAGATACTTTTTTATCTACTGCAAGATGTGTTAAGAATTGTTCAATTTCAATTTTACTCATATCTTTTGGATGTCTTTTATTATGAAATAAAATATAGCTTTTTACCCAAAATAAATAAGTTCGTTCTGTACTCATACTATAATGCTTTACTCTAATTTTATCCCTTAATACTTCAAGTAATTTTTTACCCATAACTTCATTCCTTAAATAAAATTGACAGGACAAAATGTCTGATAATACCTATACTTTCAAATTAACACCCATAATGTCCTTTTAAGACCTAAATACCCACATAAAAGGTACATATTTATTGTATCAAAGAATTATAAATAACAATAAAAAGATGACACATTGCAATATTTTTATTTAATTTCAAATATAAATAGCTTATATAAAGGCTTTATAACACTTTCAATAACAGTCATTTATTATATGTGTTATTCTTTAATTTTCAGGGTAAATAGTATATAATGGGTGTTAATAAATAGTTGTATGTCGGTAGCCAAATTATACGAAATAGTTACAAATAGAAACACTAAGCTTTATATTTTAAAAATAAATTGACTTTTGCTTAACAAATCGGCTTCTCAACTGAATATATAGATACGGGTTTATTCTTTTTATTTTAAAGAACAAATTTAGTTAAACATTAAGGCAAAAAATGACAATTAAAATTTACAAAGGTACTGATGAAATTGGTGGAAGTTGTATTGAGTTGAAAACAAAAAATACAACTATATTACTTGACTATGGTACACCATTACAAGATACTAGCGAACAAGTAAAAATAACAGACAATATTGATGCTATTTTAATATCACATCCACATCAAGACCATTTCGGAGAAATAGTAAATGTTGAAAATACTACTCCCATTTATTGTGGAGAGTTATCACTAGAGCTAATGAATGCAACAAAAATATTTACAGGCAATGAAATATTAAAAAACAATTTTCAATTATTTGAAGCTTGGAAAAGTTTTGAAATTGGAGACTTTAAAATAACTCCTTATTTGGTTGACCATAGTGCAACTGATGCTTATGCTTTTTTAATTGAAGCAGATGGGAAAAAAGTTTTATATAGTGGTGACTTTAGAGCAAATGGAAGAAAATCAAAATTATTTGACAAAATGACAAATGATAAGAATTTAAAAAATCTAGATATTTTACTTATGGAAGGTACAATGCTTCAAAGAAGCAATAAAGACTTTCCAACTGAACAAAGTGTTGAAGATAAAATATACGAAACAATAAAAGAAAATAATCAAATATCATTTATGATAGGTTCATCACAAAATATTGATAGTATTGTATCAGCATATCGTGCTTGTAAAAAAGCAAATAAAATATTTGTAATTGATATTTATACTGCTTGGATACTTGAAAAAATGAAACTAGCAAGTTCAAGTATTCCTAATATGAATTGGGATAATGTAAAAGTTATTAAAAAGTTTGGTGGTAGTTACTATCAAAAATTACAAGAAAATAAAGAATATTTTAAAGGCTATACTTCTAAAGTGTTTGATAATATTATAGATATTGATGATATTAAATCAAATCCTCAAAACTATTTCCTAAAAATTACCCCTTGGCACATTGACAAAGTTTTAAATTATTGCGAACTAAAAACTTCAAATATTATCTATTCTCAATGGTTAGGATATTTAAAAGAAGAATTTAGTAGTATTGATACAGTAAAATTATTTAAAAATTTACAAGATAAGAATACTTGGGTATATGCACACACAAGTGGTCATGCAGATTTACCTGCATTACAAAAATTTGCGTCATCACTTAAACCTAAAAAACTTATACCTATTCATACAGAATATAAAGATAAATTTTCAGAGCATTTTGAAAATGTAATGATACTAGATGATAATGAAAGCTTTGATATAAATGATGATAAATTATCATTTCATCAAATCAATGAACTAAATAAAATCTTTAAAGATGATTTTTATGAAGATGAAGAAGAGGTTATTGAAGAGTAGATTGGGATTGATTTAGATGGAACATTGGCATATTATGATGGTATCTGGAGAGGTATTGAACATATTGGAAAACCAATAAAACCTATGATAGAGTTTGTAAAAGATTTAGTACCTCAAGATAAGAAAATCAAAATTTTTACAGCAAGAGCTAAAAACCAAGATACAATACCATATATTCATAAATGGCTAAAAGAGAATGATTTGCCAGAGTTTGAAGTAACAAATGAAAAAGATTTTGGTATGATAATGCTTTATGATGATAGGTGTAATCAAGTTATTACAAATAGTGGTGAGATAGTTAAAAAAGATAATGGAGAATAAAAAATGAAATTTAGCAGAACAAAAAATATAGAAGAGTTATTAGAAAGTTTACAAAAAGAAGAACTTTATTTAAAAGCCTTAAGGCAAGATATTCAAGATAAAAAAGTATTTATGGGATTAAGAGATAATTCAATAGATTTTTATTATGGTGGTTCTAAAATTTATAGTTATTCTAAAAATAAGTTTTTTAGTCATAGAAAATTTTGTATCAATGCAGAAATAAAAGATGAATATATAAATCAAGATACTTTAAATACAATAAATATTATTACTTGTCCAATTCAAAATTATAAATTAATAAAAGATAATGCAAAGAAATATGGGGGAATAGAAGACAAAGGAATATCAAATCTATTTAATCAAGATTACTTTTCTAAAAAAGATATATTTTTATTAGATATAGAAATTGCATTTTATGATAAAGAAAGTAAAGATAGAGTAGATATATTATTATATGATAATAAAAATCAGATATTAAAGTTTATTGAAGCAAAAGATTTTACAAATAAAGAACTTTGGGCAGAGAAAAATGCACAACCTAAAGTAATCGAACAAATTAAAAGATATAATGATAGATTATTGGATAGCGACTACTACAATAATATACTTAATGAGTATAAAAAATATATTACTATTTTAAATGACTTTTTTGAAGTAAAAATTAATGAACCAAAAAAAATTATGAAAAATACATCTTTATATATGTTTGGATTTGATGAAAATCAAAAAATCAAAATTAATAAATTGTTAAAAGATGATAATAGTTTAGAAAATATAAATTATTATTTTAATGGTGATGCAAAAAAAACTAATGTAGAAATATTATTCAATAAATCATAAATATGAAAAAAACTAAATTTAACTATAAATCAAAACAAAAAAAACAATTATCTAAACTAGCCCTAAAAGGGCTAAAAGATAAAATTGATTTATTGCCAGATATAAGTTCTATGTATGAAAAAAAATTAGATACAAAAAGAAAATTACAGAAATATAAAAATATTTTAAATGAAGAGATAGATATATTAAAGACTATTAAGTTTGATGGTTATATTTTAATGTTATCAGATTTAGTAAATTATGCAAGGCAAACAGGTATATTTATCTCATGCTATGGTAGTATTCAAAATAGTTTAGTGTCTTATTTATTGGGTATTGTGGTTTAATGAAAAATTCATGGGTCTAAATAATCACTTTTTCTTATAATTA
>CBFDEF010000024.1:0-24078 GCA_965603755.1 uncultured Arcobacteraceae bacterium | reverse complement strand
GAAGAATAATAAATGAAGTTGATGGTATAAACAGAGTAGTTTACGATATCAGCTCTAAGCCACCAGCAACAATAGAGTGGGAGTAAAAGCGGTAGCTTTAACTCATCTTGCACAAAAATAAGATTTTAACGTACATTTAGTACGCCTTTATCTTACTTTTGCACAATCTAAATCAAATCTATCGCTTTTTTTGGTTTGGTTAAATTTATAAAATAATTAGGGGATTGAAATGGCAAATAGGCAAAATTTTAAAAAAGGTTTCTCTTTAGTAGAATTAATTTTTGTTATCTCTATCCTTGGAATTATTGCAGCTCTTGCTATCCCAAAACTACTAGACTCTAGAAGTGGAGCCATAGTATCTACAATCAAACAAGATGTTTCAACAATCTCAACAGCAATACAATCACACTATATGATAAATAATGAAATAAATAAAATTACAGATAGCGTAAATGTAAATACTCAAAATTGGATAGTAGCAGATAAAAAATTACAATATAACAAAGATGATAAAAACTGTATAACAATAGAAGTAAGTGGCAATACTTTAAAAGTTGATATTTTTAAAGAAAGTAGTGAACTATGTCTAAAAATATATGATTCTGGTGTACGTTCAGTATCTTATGATCTATTTTAAAGAGTATTAAAATATGGAAAAAGTGGTATTTTTAGATAGAGATGGTGTGATAAATGTTGAAAAAAACTATCTATATAAAATAGAAGATTTTGAGTTTATTGATGGTGTTTTTAGTTCATTAACTTATCTTCAAAACTTAGGTTACAAGTTTGTAATTATTACTAATCAATCTGGCATTGGAAGAGGTTATTATAGTTTAGAACAATATAATACTTTAACTACTTGGATGAAAGAACAGTTTAAAAAAAATGATATAACTATTCAAGAGGTATTTTGCTGTCCACATGCACCTGCTCAAAATTGTCAATGTAGAAAACCAAAAATAGATATGATTGTACAAGCTTCTAAAATTATTGATATAGATTATAAAAACTCATGGCTTATTGGGGATAAAGATTCTGATATTCAAACAGCATATAATGTAAATATACCAAATACAATTCAAGTTCAATCTGGTCATAAATTTGATAAAGAAAAATCAAATGCTACTTATGTAGTTAATTCGATTAAAGATATACCCACTATTATAAAATCATAAATAATATTTAGCTAGAATAACTTCATAAATAATATATAGGAAGATTTATGATAACTACAATCAAACAAGAGTTTGAATCACATTTGGAAACAATTAACAATGTTATAAATAATATGGAAGATGATATTCAAACAGCTTCTATAATCATAGTAGATGCCTTAAAAAATGGAAATAAAGTTTTATTATGTGGAAATGGTGGATCTGCTGCAGATGCACAACATATTGCTGCAGAATTAACAGGTAGATATAAAACTGAAAGACGAGGACTTCCTGGAATTGCACTTACAACTGATACGAGTGCAATAACCGCTATAGGAAATGATTATGGTTATGATAGAGTATTTGATAGACAAGTTGAATCTTTAGCACAAAAAGGTGATGTAATCATCGGTATAAGTACTAGTGGAAATAGTAAAAATGTTATAAATGCATTAAAGCTAGGACGAGAGCTTGGTTGTAAAACTGTAGGTCTAAGTGGTAGAGATGGTGGAGGTATGAATGAAGCTTGCGATATTAATTTAGTAGTTCCAAGTGATAATACTCCTAGAATACAAGAGATGCATATACTTTTTGGACATACAATATGTCAAATAATAGATAACAACTTTTAAAAAATACAATAAAATAAAGGGTACCAATGAGAAGATTTTTAAACGATGATCAAAGAAAAGTGATACTTAATAGTATAAGAGAAATACCTGATTTCCCAAAGCCTGGTATTATGTTTAAAGATATTACAACTTTACTTAACAACCCTGATGCTTACCAAGTTTTAATGGATCATTTAGAAGATAGATATAAAGAATCTAAACTTGATTATATTGTTGGACTTGATGCTAGAGGTTTCATTTTTGGAGCTGCTCTAGCAGATAGATTAAAAATTGGTTTTGTACCTGTAAGAAAAAAAGGTAAACTACCAGGTGCTACTATTTGTGAAAAGTATGAATTAGAGTATGGTTTTGATGAAGTTGAGATACATCTTGATGCTTTCCCGTCACTTAATGAAGGGCAGAACGCAAGAGTTTTAATTATAGATGATTTAATAGCAACAGGTGGAACGGCATCTGCCGCTTCTAAACTTGTAATAGATGCCAAAGCAAACTTAGTAGAGATATGTTTTATTATGAATCTTAAGTTTTTAAAAGGTGATGAAAGATTAGAAAAATTTGCACCTGTTTATAGTGTATTGGATATTTAATGTCAAGTGAGATAAATATGAATAATTACATCCCAAAACCATCTAAATTCGATCCAGATGACAACGGTCATTTTGGAATATTCGGTGGTCGATATGTGCCTGAAACACTTATGCCAATTTTATTGGAACTTGAAGAGAATTATAATAAATATAGATTTGATAAGGATTTTTGGGAAGAGGTTAACTATCTTTTAAAAGAGTATGTTGGTCGACCAAATCCACTTTATTATGCGGAAAATATCTCTAAAGAGATTGGGGCAAAAGTATATTTAAAAAGAGAAGATTTAAATCATACTGGAGCTCATAAAGTAAACAATGTAATTGCACAAGGATTATTGGCAAAAAAACTTGGTAAAACTAAAGTAATTGCTGAAACAGGTGCTGGTCAGCATGGAGTTGCCACTGCAACAATTGCAGCTTTAATGGGTCTTGAATGTACTATTTTTATGGGTGCAAAAGATGTTGAAAGACAAGAGTTAAATGTATTTAGAATGAAACTACTTGGTGCAAAAGTAATTGCTGTTGAATCTGGAAGTAGAACATTAAAAGATGCTATGAATGATGCAATTAGATACTGGGTTACAAATGCTAGAGATACTTACTATATAATAGGTACAGTTGCAGGTCCTCATCCATATCCAATGATGGTAAGAGACTTCCAAGCTATTATTGGTTGGGAAGCAAGGCAACAGATACTAGATGTAGAGGGTAAACTTCCTGATGTAGTGGTTGCTTGTATCGGTGGTGGATCAAATGCTATTGGTATGTTTAGCCACTTTTTAGAAGATGATGAAGTGACATGTGTTGGTATTGAAGCTGGTGGATTAGGACTTGATACAGATAAACATGGATGTTCTTTAGAAAAAGGAAGCCCAGGGGTTCTTCATGGTCAATGTTCATATCTACTTCAAGATGAAGATGGTCAAGTTTTAGAAGCACACTCTATTTCGGCTGGTCTTGACTATCCAGGGATTGGTCCTGAGCATGCTTACCATAAAGATTTGGGAACTGTTGAATTTGACAGTATAACAGATGATGAAGCTATGGATGCCTTTGTATGGCTAAGTAGAAAAGAGGGGATAATCCCAGCTTTTGAATCAAGTCATGCTATTGCATACTTAAAAAAAGCAAAAGATAAACTACAAGGTAAAACGGTGATTATAAATCTATCTGGTCGTGGAGATAAAGATATGATTCAAGCTAAAGATTTATTGAAATTTGATTAGGATTTAAAATGGATTTTATAAAAAATAATTCTGGAAAAATAGCGACAGTTATTGTTGTACTATTTTTCTCATATTTGGGATATAATCTTTATATGGCACCAGCTGATGGATTAAATGATAAGTTTATCTATCTTATGAAAGAACACGGATATATTATACTATTTGCGTGGAGTATTTTAGAGGGTGAGATGGGTCTTATTATGGGTGGACTTTTATGTCATACTGGTGATATGTGGCTCCCTATAGCTATATTTATAGCTGGTCTTGGTGGTTTTGTTGGTGATCAGATATATTTTTATATTGGAAGATATAATAAATCTTATGTTCATACAAAATTTAAAGGTCAAAGAAGAAAGTTTGCTTTAGCACATCTATTACTTAAAAAATACGGTTGGCCAATTATATTTGCCCAAAGATATATGTATGGTATGAGAACAGTTATTCCAATCTCAATTGGACTTACAAGATATGATGCAAAAATGTTTGCATTTATAAATTTATTAAGTGCTTGGGTTTGGGCTGCTTTAACTATAGTACCTGTTTGGTATTTTGGTGAAGAGATTTTAAAAGTGCTAGAGTGGGCAAAAGATCATTGGTATTTTGCTGCCCCATTGGCACTTGGGCTTGGTGGTAGTATTATTTACTATTTCCACACAGCAACTAAAAAAACAGATAAAAAAATTGAAAAAAATAAAATTATAGAGATAGAAAAGGAAATTCATGAACTTAAACCTAACAACTAAAAAAATAGATTCTGATATTGAAATAGTATTAGTTAAAAATAAAAAAATAAAAGAAGACAAAGAGATATTAAAAGCTTTAAACTTTAAGGGTGAAGATGAACAGTGTGTTATATTACCAGAGCTTAAAAAGATTTATGTAGGTTGTGAGTCATATGATGCGGATAATATTAGAATTGCAATTGCTTGCGCAGTTAAGAAACTAAATAGCACAAACTTTAAATCTGCATATATAAAATGTAAAGATAACTTATCTGCATTTGTAGATGGTTTTGAACTAGGTAACTATACTTTTACAAAATATAAAAGTAAAAAAGATGACAGTGATAATGAAGATAAAAATATCTATATTGTTGTAGATGAGATAACTAAAGATATCCAAAAAGAGTTTGAAGATGCTCAATGTATAAGTGATGCTGTTAATCTTACTAGAGACTTTGTAAATACAACTCCTGATGATTTTTATCCTGAAGTTATGGCACAAGAGGCTATTAAAATAGCTTCACAGAATAATCTAGAGTGTAAAGTATATGATGAAGATTATTTAGATGAAAATGGTATGGGTGCAATGTTGGCTGTTGGACGAGCAAGTAGACATAAATCTAAACTAATTCACCTTACATATAAACCTACAGGGAAAAAGAAAGCAAAGAAAAAGATAGTTCTTGTTGGAAAAGGTCTTACTTATGATAGTGGAGGATTGAGTTTAAAGCCAGCAGATTTTATGGTAAGTATGAAATCTGATAAAAGTGGTGGTAGTGCTGTTTTAGGTGTTATGAGTGCTATTGCTGATTTAAATTTGCCTATTGAGGTTCATGGTATTGTAGGAGCCGTTGAAAATATGATAGGTGGAGATGCTTATAAACCTGATGATGTATTAACTGCTAAAAATGGTAAAACAATAGAGGTAAGAAACACAGATGCAGAAGGGCGACTAGTACTTGCTGATTGTTTATGTTATGCTCAAGATGAGATTAAAGATATTGATTATATTTTAGATTTTGCAACATTAACTGGTGCTTGTGTTGTAGGTGTTGGTCACTATACAAGTGGTATCATGGGAAATAATAAAAACTTAAATTGCAAAGTAGTTGGGAATGCTTTAAGAAGTGGAGAGTTAGCTACAACTTTACCATTTAATAGATACTTGAAAAAAACTATAAAAAGTGAGATAGCTGATATTTGTAATATATCTAGTACTAGATATGGTGGAGCAATAACTGCTGGTATGTTTTTAGAAAATTTTATATCTGAAGAATATAAACAAAAATGGGTACATATAGATATAGCAGGTCCTGCATATGTTGAAAGCTCTTGGGGATATAACCCGCATGGTGCTAGTGGAGCAGGGGTAAGAATGGCAATTGAGTGTATAAAAAGTTTATAAAATGTCTGAAACTATAAAAGATGATGCTCATTTAAATCTTCAGGAGTTAGCAGATAGACGTGCTGAAGTATATCTAACTGTACAGTTTCAAAAGCTAATTGATGAAGCTGAACTAGTGGTTGAACAGATTGAACCAGATGAGTTAAATATAGATGATGAAAATTTACTTTTAGTTGATGTAAGAGAACCTGAAGAGTTTTCTAGTGGGTATATTAAAGTAAAAAATCATCTTACAATCCCTAGAGGCAAGTTGGAGTTTGTAGCAATAAAGAAAATAGCAGAGCAATATGGAGAGGATATACCTATAGTGACATATTGTTTTAAAGGTCCTAGAGGATTATTGGCAGCCTATCAACTTAAAAAAATGGGCTTTTCAAATGTAAAAAATCTAAATGATGGTTTATTAAATTGGCTAGATAAAGGGTATTCTATAAAAAGTTATTTAGGTGAATTAACACTAGTAAAATAAAAATATTGATTATTTTATAGCTTAACTTCATCTATACAATAAATTTGTTATAATAATGTAACATTATCAAAATTATTAGGAATACTATAAAATATGAAACAACAATATAAGTCATACCAGCAAACTTGTGATTTTTTACAAGATTGTGTTAAAAAATATCCAAATTTAATTACAATTGAATCTATAGGTAAAACATGGGAAGATAGAGATATTATGTTAGCTACAATATCTCTAAATGTTGAAAATGCTGATTTAAAACCTGCTATGCTATATACTGGAACTGTACATGCTAGAGAGTGGATTGGAAATGAACTAGCAGTGTCTTTTATAGATTATATACTTTCAAATCATAGCACAAATCCAAAAATATTAAGAACTTTAACAAAAAATACACTTTATATAGTACCTTGTTTAAATCCTGATGGGTTTGAATATAGTCGAAGTCATTTTTCTTTTTGGAGAAAAAATAGAAGACCAAATGGTGATGGTACATTTGGCGTAGATTTAAATAGAAATTTCTCAATTGGCTATTCTAAATCAACAGATACAGCTTCAAATGTATATAGTGGACCACAGCCATTTAGTGAACCTGAAACATCTTCAATGAAAGCTTTTGTTGATGGGAAAGAAAATATTACTATTGCTTTAGATTATCATTCTCAAGGAAATGTGTTTTTCCCTGCTCATAAGTTTAAGCATGAGCAAGAGATTGATGGAACGGATCTTAATACTATATGTGCAAATATGAATTATGAGATTCATAAAGTAACAGGGAGAAAATATGGTATACATAGAGGTAAACCACCTACAAAACTAATAAGTGGTAGTGGTAGAGAGTATTATTACTCTAAAGGGATTATGGCAATTGTTGTTGAAGTAGGAACCAGAAATATACCTGACTTTATGCAAAATATGAAAGAGTCTATAGATGAAAATATACCTGCACTTCTAAGAACATTGGGTGAAGCTCAAAACTATTCTAAAAATGCACCTTCTAGAGTTAAAAACTTTCATATTGAAAAAGTAGAATCACAAGAGGTAACTTTATCTTGGGATTATGAATGTAATAAAGACATATATTTCCAAATTTTTAGAAATACTGAAAATAAAGAGGCTTGTAACGAATCAAATCTTGTTTGTGAAACTTATGATAATAGTTTTACTGATATTCAATTACAAAGTGGTACAGGATATTATTATTATATACGAGCAGTAAATAATCTTACTCGTGTAAAATCTCCATTTGCTCCAAAAACAAAGATAAAAACACTTTTAGAGCCAGATGAGTTTAGCAAAACAATATTTCCAAATCCAAAAGATATAGGGTATGTTGCAAGTAAACTAGTAGAAACAAATTATAAACACTTTGGTAAAAACTCACTATTTATAGGTGTTAATGAAACAAAAGGTACAAGTTATGGGGTGATACAGTTTAGTCTGGATGGTATCCCTAATGATGCTATTATAAAAGATGTTCGTATCTCTTTATACCCTTTAAATCGTGTTAATGCAAAGATTGAAAAATATGGGGAGTGGTCTATTAGTTTTGTTGATACTCAAAGTGTATCAGAGCTTAGTGATTATGAGCAAATTGAAAATGCGAAGATAATTGAAACTTTAGGTCAAAACATTCCATCTGAACAATTAACTCAAGGTAAGTGGAGTCATTGGGATTTTAATGAATCAGAAAAAGATATTTTACAAGGTCATGTAAAAGATGGAAAACTTTTATTAAAAATTGCAGGTCCAACATCTTTACCTCAAGGTAGAGATTCTCAAATGATGATGTTTGATTTAGGTTATGGCAACTTTGGTGGTGGACTTCATTATCGTCCTAATATTGATATTAAGTATACTATTCCTAGTAAAGAGATTGTAATTGATGCATCAAGTACTGTTTCTGTTTATAAAGATCTATTAGATGAAGAGAATTTAATTTGTGGTTTTGACTCTGATAATAATAAAATATATGGTAGTTTTGAATTTAATCTGAAAAGTTTACCAGATGCTAATAAAACTATTATTACTGACTGTTATATTCAAATAAAAAATAAAAGTGCTACAAAAACAAAACAAGATATAAGATACAATATAGAGTTTGTTGATGTTGAAGATATATCATACGAAGCTATACAAAATAGAGATAGAATAGAATTTATTGGTTATGAGGTAAGCAGGGCAGATTTACAAAAGAAAAAAACTCATAAATTTATCTTTGATTATTATTCAATATTAGCATTAGAAAATGTCCACAAAGATAATAAAAATGCAAAATTTGTTATAAAACCAACATCATCTGATATAAAAAATCATACGGTAGATTGGCATGGACAAGATAGTAAAAATTGTGTTAAATTAGTTGTAAAATATATAAATAGAAGAAAAGTAGCAGTAGAAAAAATTTCAAATTTCAATTTAACAAAAGAGAAGGGTCAAATTAAATTAACTTGGGATAACCCTGATTGTGAAGATTTTAAAGGTGTATTTGTAGTTAGAAATAGATTTCATAAACCAAAAAACCATCTTGATGGTGATAAGATTTATGCTGGTGGTGATAATTACACTTATGATGACTTTGGTAGTACAAGTATTGAAAAGTATTATGGTATATTTACTTATGATAATGTACCAAACTATAGTGAACCTACTATAATAAAATATGAAGTGTAAAAGGTTGTAAAATGTTATTAAAATTTAAAAATTGGTTCCCAAAAATTAAAAAGTCAGCTTGGATAGCCCCAAGTGCTGATGTTATTGGAAATGTAAAAATAGGAAAAGATAGCTCAATTTGGTTTGGTGCAGTTATAAGAGGTGATGTTCATAAGATAAGAATTGGAAAAAGAACATCTATTCAAGATCTATCTATGGTTCATGTTACACACTATAAAAAAGATGATATGAGTGATGGAAATCCTACAATTATTGGTGATGATGTAACAATTGGTCATAAAGTTATGCTTCATGGATGTACTATAAATAATGGTTGTTTAATTGGTATGAGTGCAACTATCTTAGATGGTGCCGTAATAGGTGAGGGTAGTGTTGTCGGTGCTCATTCTCTTGTAACTTCAAATAAAGTGTTTCCACCTAATAGTTTGATTATGGGAAGTCCTGCTAAAGTTGTAAAAACTTTAAGAAAAGAGGAATCAGATAACTTAATAGCACATGCACAAAGGTATGTTAAGTTTAAGAATGAATATCATCATTCTAATTAATTTTATAATTTATGTGGGAAAGTTTAACAACATTAAAATATGATGTAATATAAATGGATAAAAATAAGTTTATCAAAATTTAAAAAGGGATTATATAATGATAAATAGCAAAAGTTTAACTAGCAAAATAGTATTATTTTTTTCAATAGTTTTTTTATTTCTTTTTTTAATATATGAAAAAAATGAACAAGTTGATGTATTAAAAGATAAAATAAAAACTACACATGTAAATCAAATCAATTCTGCAATAAATCAATATAGTTCATCAAATATGTTTATATTTAATGGTTTTATAAATGATGAAGATATTTTATTATTACAAAAAAAAGCTTTGGATACAAAAGATAAAGATTTAAGAAAAGTCTATAGAGACAAATTACATAAAAAATTAGCTAAACTTTATGTACATCTTAAAGATTATGGAATAAAACAGTTACATTTCCATTTTCCAGACACCACAACTTTTTTAAGATTTCATAAGCCAAGTAAGTATGGAGATAATTTAGAAGATATAAGATACTCTTTAGTAGTTGCAAATAAAGAGTTAAAAATTGTTTCTGGATTTGAAGAGGGTAGAATATTTAATGGATATAGATTTGTATATCCTTTAATATACAAAAAAGAGCATATAGGTTCTGTTGAAATAAGTATTGGATTTAATGCAATAAATAATATATCTCAAAATAATTATAAAATATTTCAATATATGATTTTAAATGAAGATGTAGTATATGGAAAGGTTTTTAGTGGTAAAAAAAAGAATTATGAAATAAGTGGGATAAATAATCATTTTTATCATGAATCAAACTCTTTTTCTAACTATAAAAATGAGTTTAATAATGTTAATAATATTTCTATTGATATATTTAATAAAATAAATGAAAAATTAAAAAATGTAATAGATGATAAAACTCTTTTAAATTATAAGCATAATGTGAAGTTTATAGAAATAGATGGAAATAATTATTCAGCAAGTTTACTACCAATAAAAAATATAAAAAAACAAAATATAGGTTATATAATATCTTATGATAGATGCGAAAGTATCAATGGTATTAATAATGAATTTTATATGAAAATATTTCTTTTTACCATACTTATTTCACTATTTATATATTTCTTTTTTAAAAATGAATATACTAAAGATAAGTTAAAGAGCTTAAATGAAAATCTATATGAAATTACTGAAGAAAAAACAAAAGAGCTTAGAAAATATCTTAATATTGTAAATAAAAATATAACAATATCAACTGTAAATTTAGATGGAGAGTTTATATATGTAAATGAAGCATTTTGTAAACTATATGGATATGAGAAAAATGAGTTAATTGGTAATAAGCATGATATTATTAGATATCCAGATAGTTCAAATGAGTATTTTAAAGAGATGTGGACTGATTTAAAACTTGGGAAGAATTGGCATAAAAAAGTTAAAAATATTAAAAAAGATGGTAAATATTGTTGGATAGATCTAAATGTTGAGCCTACTTTTGATTTAAATAATAAAATAGTATCTTATAGTTCTATTGGTATTGATATTACAGATAAAATAGAGCTAGAAGATTTAATTAAGAATCAAAATATTATTATAACAGGACAAGTTGAAATTGCAAATATGCAAAGAGATAAAGCATTAGAAGCAAGTAAATCAAAATCAGAGTTTTTAGCAAATATGTCTCATGAGATAAGAACACCATTAAATGCAATAATGGGATTTATAGAGTTATTAAAAGAGAAAGAGGAAGATAAAGAGAAACAAAAATATTTAGATATAGTTAATAGTTCAAGTAAAAGTTTATTAGGTATTATAAATGATATATTGGACTTTAGTAAAATTGAGAGTGGAAAATTTGAAATAGATAATATAGATTTTAATCCTATTAGTGAATTTAAAGTTACTAAAAAGTTATTTAAGGCAAAAACAGATGAAAAAAATATCCATTTACATGTAAGTTATAATGAACTACCAAAGTCTTTGTATGGAGATATACTAAGGATAAAACAGGTTATAAATAATTTAATTAGTAATGCTGTTAAATTTACAAAAAGTGGAAAAAACATATATTTAGATATAGAATATAGTAATGAAAAGCTTAATGTATTTGTAAAAGATGAAGGTATAGGGATAAGTAAAGAGTATCAAACTAAGATATTTGAAGCATTTACTCAAGAGGATAGCTCAACTACTAGAAAATATGGTGGAACAGGATTAGGACTAACAATATCACTTAGAATAATAAAACTTCTAGGAGGGGAACTAAAACTAAAAAGTGAAGTAGATGTTGGAAGTGAATTTTACTTTTCTATACCAGTAGAGTTAGGTAAAAAGATAGTTAAAGATGAAAAGAATGAAAAAATAATAGATTTAAAAGATAAAAATATATTATTAGTAGAAGATAATATAGCAAATCAGATGTTTATGAAAGTGATACTAAAAAAGATGAATATAAACTTTGATATAGCATCAGATGGATTAGAAGCTGTCGAAATGTTTAAACAAGAAAAATATGATGCAATTCTAATGGATGAGAATATGCCAAATATGGGTGGAATAGAGGCTACAAAACATATACTAGAATATGAGAAAGAAAATAATATAATACATACTCCAATAATAGCCCTAACAGCAAATGCATTAAAAGGTGATAGAGAGAGATTTTTAAGTGCTGGTATGGATGAGTATTTAACAAAACCATTGGATAAAAAAAGGCTTTATGAAGTTTTAAATAGTTTTTTGGAAATAAAATGAAAAATTAAAAGGGGGTAGTTTTGAATAAATTAAAGATTAAAATAATTAGTTTTATAACATTTGCAATTTTTGTTTTTTCTGTTTATGGCGTACTTGGTATATATGTTGAAAAAAAATATCATAATGCACTTGATAATAGTGTAATACAAACGGATAAATTTATAAAAAACTCTATTGATTTTTTAATAAATAATAAGACAAAACAATATATAGATAAAGCTAATAGAGTATTCTGGGATAATGAAGTTTTAAATGCCCTTAAAAACAAAAATAGGGAAAACTTTTACAAAAGTATAAATCCATATTTTGAAAATATGAAAGCGATCGATAATAATTTTTGGGGATTTCATATTGTACTACCTAATAATCTATCTTTTATTCGAGTTCACAAACCACAAAGTTCAGATAAAATGATTTTAAAAGGTAAAAAACCATTAATTGATGAAGTTAACGATAAAAAAATAGTAAAAGTAGGATTTAATGATGGAAAGTTTGGATATTTTTTAAGGATTGTTTATCCTATATTTTCAAAAGATAATGAATTTTTAGGTGTTGCAGAGTTTAGTATTAATGTTGATAGTTTAACTTCACATATAAAAAATACTCTAGGCTATGAAAGTTTATTTTTAATTGATAATGTAAACAAAAAAGATTTTTTAAATAATCTTCCAAAGTCTAAAGATAACTTAGTGATATACAAATCAACATCAGATGAGTTATCTAAATTATATAAAAAAAATATAATAAAAAATGATATGATTGATTCATTGATGCACAGACACTATAGTACAATAAATATTGGTAGTAAGGTATTAAAAATAAGCAAAGTTTTTTTAAGTAACACGGCACAACTTGCAATTGCTTTTGATATAACAAATACCCAAAAAGATAAAAAAAGTTTTGAGAAAAATATTAGAAACCTTATTATTATATTAATTACTTTATCAATTTTAGTTTGGTATTTTGGAACGAAATACTATTTAAAATATTTTACAATACAAGAAGATACTAAAAGAAAGCTAGAGCAAACTGTTGCACAACAAACATTTGAACTTCAACAAAAGGTTATTTTTGTAGAAAAAGCAAACAACGCTAAATCAGAATTTCTAGCAAATATGTCACATGAGATAAGAACACCATTAAATGCAATAATGGGATTTATAGAGTTATTAAAAGAGAAAGAGGAAGATAAAGAAAAACAAAAATATTTAAATATAGTAAATAGTTCAAGTAAAAACCTACTTGAGCTAATGAATGAGATTTTAGATTTTTCTAAAATAGAGAGTGGAAAGTTTGAAATAGACAATAATGACTTTAATACATATGAAGAGTTTAAAGTAATAAAAAGATTATTTAAAGCAAAAGCAGATGAAAAGAATATACATTTAAGTGTAAGTTATAATGAACTACCAAAATATTTAAATAGTGATATATTAAGAATAAAACAAGTTATAAGTAACCTAATTAGTAATGCAATAAAATTTACACCAAAAGATAAAAATATATTCCTAGATATTGAATATAGTAATGAAAAGCTTAATGTATTTGTAAAAGATGAAGGTATAGGGATAAGTAAAGAGTATCAAACTAAGATATTTGAAGCATTTACTCAAGAGGATAGCTCAACTACTAGAAAATATGGTGGAACAGGATTAGGACTAACAATATCACTTAGAATAATAAAACTTCTAGGAGGGGAACTAAAACTAAAAAGTGAAGTAGATGTTGGAAGTGAATTTTACTTTTCTATACCAGTAGAGTTAGGTAAAAAGATAGTTAAAGATGAAAAGAATGAAAAAATAATAGATTTAAAAGATAAAAATATATTATTAGTAGAAGATAATATAGCAAATCAGATGTTTATGAAAGTGATACTAAAAAAGATGAATATAAACTTTGATATAGCATCAGATGGATTAGAAGCTGTCGAAATGTTTAAACAAGAAAAATATGATGCAATTCTAATGGATGAGAATATGCCAAATATGGGTGGAATAGAGGCTACAAAACATATACTAGAATATGAGAAAGAAAATAATATAATACATACTCCAATAATAGCCCTAACAGCAAATGCATTAAAAGGTGATAGAGAGAGATTTTTAAGTTCAGGTATGGATGAGTATTTAACAAAACCATTGGATAGAAAAAGACTTAGTAAGGTACTAAGTGGTTTTTTTAATCCCATTAAGGATATAATTAATCATGATAAATAAACATATAGAATTAGGTGTAATAAACACTTTAAAAGTAAATAGAGATACAGAACCAGGGTTATATTTAGAAGCAGAAGATGAAGAGGTTATACTTCTTCCAAATGCCTATGTAACTGATGAGATGTATATTGATGATGAACTTGATGTATTTGTATACAGAGATAGTGAAGATAGATTGGTTTGTACAACAGAACAACCATATGGTATGAAAGATCAATTTATAATTTCAAAAGTTGTAGATACTATGAAGTTTGGTGCATTTGTAGATTGGGGTTTACCTAAAGATCTTTTTGTACCAAGAAATAAACAAAAAACTCCTTTTGAAGTAGGGGAGACTAGAATTGTAAGAATTGTTGAAGATATTGAAACAAATCGACTTATTGGAGTTGAAAAAGTTACCTCATTTTTAACAAAAGATACAAAAGGTTTAGCAATAAATGATGAAGTAAGACTACTTATATTTGCAAAAACACCACTTGGTTTTAAAGTGATTGTAAATAATATGTATGAGGGGCTTATATATGCTAATGAGATATTTACAAAACTTGAAATTAGTAATGATATTCTTGGATATATAAAAAATATTAGAGAAGATGGAAAACTTGATATCTCTTTACAACCAGTTGGCAAAGCAGCTGCTGGTGATGTTAATACTCTAAAGATAGTTAATCTATTAAAACAAAATGAAAACTATCTACCTTACAACTACAAAACAGATGTTGCTGTTGTAAAAAAAGTGTTTGGAATAAGTAAAAAAGCTTATAAACGAACTTTAACATCTCTTGTAGACTCAAATACAATAGAGTTAGATGAAGAGGGTATGAAACTTAAAGTTTAAACTCAGGTGAAAAGATCAATAGTACTAGTAGAGGTTATTTTTTCTATTGTTCTTTTCTCGATTATTGCTACATATAGTATGAATATACTATTATCATTATATGAAAAAAAGAATACTACCACATCTCAAACACTTAACAAAATTAAACTAGAAACAACAAGATTGTTTCTTGTAAAAAACAATGATTTTACTAATATAAGATTTGATAATTCAATTTTATATTTTAACAATAATATTTTACTTGATAATATATCTTTATATAATTTAACTATTTTAGATAAAATAACAACAATTAATATTTGTATTAATGATAATACTATTTGTCAAAACTGGAAGATTGAAAGTTTATGAATAAAAAACCAGCTTATGCACTTTTGATAACAATGTTTTTAGTTGTATTATTTGGAATATTTAGCTTAAGTATAATTCAAAACAACACTTTTAGTCAAAATCTAAATAAACTAAAATACTTACATCTTCAAGCGAAAATATATATGGACAATATAATTGTATATATCAATAACTCAACAGAAGAAGATATAAATAGCTTTAACTTAAATGATGATAGATATGAAGTGAAAATTATTAAAAAAGTAGATGAAGATAATTTAACAAAATATTATATAACTATAGAAACTGTTGATGATACACCGGTCAGATTAAGTCAAGATCATCAGAAGATTATTTAAAAATTGCAACAAAATTATATAATGAAATAAATAATTATAATCCTTGGAAATCTACTGAAAGAAAAGAAGAAACTAAAAACTTTTTCATGTTAACATTATAATTGAAAGTGGCTTATTATTTCCAAACTTAGTATACAGATCAATGTATAAAATATTTAAAGGAATAGTAGAAAAATCAGAAATAGAGTTTTATATGAATAAAAGTCTAACAATCTATGATACACGAAATTTATTATTAAATATAATGATAAAAAAATGTGGTATTGATTCTTTATTAGCAGATTATTGTTTAGAACATTCACAAAAAAAAGTAATAGATCATTATTTAGATTATACATATAAAGATAAAAAGAAAGCTTATAAAAAATATTGGAAATTAATAAGAAAAAATATTAAATAATTTTTAATATCTACTATAAATAAACATTTATAATCAATTACATTATTTAATAACTTATTTATAATTACAAATACATTACATTGTATAATTTAATATTATATAAACAACATTATAAGCTAATTTTATTTATAATATCAGATATAAGTAAAAAAGGGAAGAAATGAAACTAAAAAGTTTACTAAAATTAGGAGTTGCAATAGCAACTTTAACAGTATTAACAGGATGTGGTACAACCACTTTACAAACAAAAGCAAAATTAACAAGATCAATAACAATTGATCATAGTGTTAAAGATAATAAAAACATTTATCTACAAGTAACCAACACAGCAGGTAGTGGTGGTGAAAATATGGATCTTTTCAAATCATTAAAAAATAATTTAGAGAAAAAAGGTTATACAGTAGTAAAAAAATCTAACATTGCAGGTTATGGTTTATTTGTAAATGTTTTATTTGCTAATAATTTAAGAGAAGCAAATGCTATTAAAGCTGGTATGAATGCTGGAACAACTGCTGGAACTGTTGCTTTTGCAGGTGGTCAAGGTGGAAGAGATGCTTTAATGGTTGGTGCTGTTGCTGCTTTAGGTGGAGCTATTATTGGTTCTGCTTTTGAAGATGAAGTTTTCAGAGCAGTTGTTGATATTAAAATTAGAGATTATAAAAATGGATTAGTAAATACAACTACTACAGTTAGTGGTGGTAATTCAAATATTCACAATGTTCAAAGAGCTGGTAATTTAAATCAATTAGCAGGTTCTCTTGGAGATAAAAATGGATCAGGAGATATGAATTCTGATATTAATGAAGTTATAAGTACTTCTACTTTGAAAAATTATGAAGAGCTTAGAACAAGAGCTTTTGTTGAAGCAACTAAAATGGATTTAGTTATTACAGAAGCATTACCAATTTTAGAGAGTAAAATCTCAAGACAAATTACAAATTTATTTTAAAGGATAAATAATGAGAAAATTAATAAATATAATGATAATAGCAGGTTTATCTGCTTTAGTTTTTGGTGGGTGTGTAGTTAAACCTCTTTCAATAATAGAATTTGACAAAGGTAATAAAGATGAAGTTTTTATTGCAGCATTTGGAGATGATTCTATTAATGATCATACTTATTTTAATAATGCTATTCATTCTGTAATGCAACAGTCTGCATTATATACCTTGTCTAAAGGAAAGAGTTATTTTTCAATTTCATTTCCTAAAGAAGTTGCAAATACTAAAGGGAGTCTTATTAATACTATGGATGAATTATTAGATAAGTGTGAACAGAATATGATTGAGCTTAGATTTAATTTAAAAACAGATAAAGCTTGTCAATTACATGCAAAAAGTTCTCATGGTGGAATCTATTTGGGTGCTGGAGAAATAGGTATTATTATGTATAAAGAACAACCAGTTGAATTCTTAGCTTATAATGCTAATGATGTTATTAAATATCTAAAAGAGCATGAAATATATAGTGATTCAGAAACTAAGCTTCAGTATTTTAAATTAGAATCAAAAAATCTTTATTATAACTATATTGAAAATGAAAATAATTAATCCAAAATTGGATAAACAAAAAAACCTACTATGAAAATAGTAGGTTTTTTTATATCTAAAATAACTAAATAGAATTCTCAATGAAATCTTTAAGAGAAGAGAACTCTATTTAGTTATTATGATTATGATTCTGTAAAACTTAGGATTGAAATACAGAATTATAATGTAATAAAGAATTATATAAAATATGTTCATAGAAAATTTTATAGGATTTTTATACTATTTTCTTTAGCTACACCTTGTTATAGATTGCTAAATAAAAAAAAGAGTGATTATTAAGAATAATCAAGAAATATTAAAGAATTTTATTAGAATTGATAAAATATTACAATATTTTAAACAAAAAGAGGTGCTAAAGCACACTCTATTCTTCTTTTTTTGATATTTTCAAGCCGAAATTTAACATCAACAAATTTCATCTTATAGTTTTTTACACTTCAATAGTCTCTATGTGGTTATCATTTAACTCTATTTATTTTTTCTTATATAAGATCTTATTAATCATAAGCTTTCTCTAAGAAGAAAAACATTTCATACATTCTTAACCCCAAACGAGAGACTAACTGAAGAGGTAAAACCCTTTTAAGAAGAAAAGTTGGATTAGTTAAACTTCTAAAATATCAAAAAAAGAAGAAACTTCCCCCACCAAAAAACTTCAAAAAAGGTAAAAATTTAAAACAAAAAAGGATTCAAAATGAATACAACAACAGGAAAACAAACAGTAGCAGAACTAATGGTTAACAGTATAGAACAAGCAGTTAAAGGTTTAGAAATAAATGTAAGTAACAAACAAGTTAATGGTACAACAGGTAGAAATTATCAGGGTGTTAATGAGCTTATATTATTAGATGCAGTTAAACAAAATAAATTTACAAGTACACAATGGTTTACACAAGATTCATTAAAAGCAGAAGATTCAAAACTAAGCATTAAAAAAGATGAAAAAGGAACTATGATATTTAATAACAGGTTAGTAAAAACAGGAGAGATTAAAACTAAAAAAGATTCAAATGAAGACTATGAAGTTCAAATTAAAAAACTAAATTACTACTATGTATTTAATAAATGTCAATTAGAAGAGAGAGCTTAACAGCTTTTTCTTGAAAGGATTTATAATGACAACAATTGATATAAAAAATAAAAAACAAGCAGAAGAGATTTTAAGAGAAGATGAAGAGATTGTTCTTATATGTAATAATCAAAAACTACATATATTAAGTAGTTCTAATGGGTTTGATTATTCAATATATCCTGCATCATCAAGTTTTGATGAGAATGATGAGTTTAATGAAGATGAAATGATAGATGGGGGAGTTTTTGAGGGAACTGTTGAAAAAGATTTAATTAACTTTATTTATGAAGAGTTTATGAAAGAGGATAAATTATTAATTAAATATGCACAAGATTTTTTAAATACAAATATTTCAATTCACTATAAATTTTAAAACAGTTTATAGAATAATAAGTGAGTATTTTGTAGAATATTCACTTATAAAAAAAAGGTAAAAAATGAAAAAAAATATAGCAATTTTAGGATTATGTTTAGTTGTTGCAACAAGTGTATTTGCAAAAGAAGAAGTGAAATGTAAGATAAGCAGTTCTCCTGCTCCATCAATTGAAAAAATTAGAGGAACAGATGCAGTTTCACAATCAATATCTCATATTTATTATGATAAAAATAAAAAACTACAAGTAAAAAGCTATTCTGATGCTTATCAAAGTTTTAGAAAACAAGCATTAGACTATGTAAAAGCAGATTGTAAAAAATACAATATGACAGAGATATATAATTTTAAAGTAAATTCTTTTGGAGATAAAGATTATTATCACTTTAATTCAACATGGGATTATAATTAAATTGCAATTTGCAATTAAATAAACACTATTAAAAATATTAAGATAAAATCAGAAATGATTTATCTTGATACATACAAACTTAGAATTCTTTTAGAATATTGTCAAACAAAAAACAAAGAAATCTTATTAAAAGTTGATAATCTTTCAAGAGAAAATAAAACAATTGCAAGAGAGCAATATAAAGCTTATTTATACACTATAAAGACACTTAATCACATTATTAGTAGAAACATTAAGATAACGAAGAAAAACCTTTATATGCTATTTAAAGAACAAATTTCAGAGCTTTCCCACAATAAACCATTAGTTAAAGTTTTTTATGAGATTATGAATTATATTAATGATAAGTTTTAAAGGGAGTTTTAAAAATTACTGTATTTGTCATATTATTTATCTTTGTATTATTTAATCAGTTTATTTACTGTTTTATAATTAATATTTTAATAACCTTGTTTCTCTAAAATTTTATAATTTTTACAACCTGCAGATACCCCACCATTACAAGCTTTTTTCCATAAGTTTTTTGCTTTTTGCAAATTCTTCTTAACTCCATTACCATCATAGTAATTGAATGCAACATTGTAGCAACTATCAATATTTCCACCATTACAAGCAATTTCCCATAAGTTAATTGCTTTTTTAATATCTTTTTTAACAACTATTCCATCAACATAAACAAATCCTAAACTTTTACAAGCATCTAAATGACCTTTCCCATTTTTACATGCTTTTTCATAATATTCTTTTGCTTTTTGCTTATCTTGTTTTATTATTGTACCTTTATCATGCATATTTGCTAAATTATTACAAGCCTTAGGATAACCAGTTTGACATAATTTTTTATATATATCAGCAGCAAGAATTTTAGTTTTACTATCAGTGCTGTGGTTTTCAAATAAAAACCCTATATTTAAGCAACCTGCTAAATTACCATTATCACATCCTTTTTCATAAAAATCTTTTGCTTTATTATAATTTCCTTTATCATATTCTTTTAAACCCTCCCTTACATAATCAATTGTAAGCTTATTAGAAGTTAACTCTTTTCTTAATTGCTGTGCCATTACTTTATATCTATAGTCATTTATTGCAGGAGAAACATAATTCATTCCCTGACCTTTATCTCCATGACAAGCATTACAACTTGTAAATGATTTAGGAGTATTTCCTTTAAATCCATTAGCTATAAATTCTGCAATTTCTTTTAGATCTTTTCCTGATGACATTCCTGCTGGCATACCACCTGGATAATCTTGTTTCATAATATTTGAGCCATTATTAATTATATCACTTACATTTTCAAATGTTTTTTTATTTATAAGTTCTGATTGTTCATCTGTTGGTTCATTTTGATTATTACTTTTTAAATAAAAATCTACTGCTTTTTTATAATTACCTTTATAATATTCCTTATCTCCATCAGCATTATAGTCTCCAAACAATGATACTGCTAACAAACCAATTAATAATATTAATTTCATTCTAATCCTTTAATTTAATTAAAATTATTTTATCCAATATCAATTAATAACAATGTTAAGAGTTGAAGCTATTTCTTGCTATTCATTTAAATAAAATTATTCTAATTTTAAAACATTACTATCAAGGCTAAAAGAGTAAGAGCAAGAACAAGAGCAAGAGCAGGGATGCAGTAGCATCTTCAAAATCAAAATAACTATACTTTTATTACTGTTGCTTAGTTAGTCTAACAGTTTTTAATCCATTTCATTCTAATAAATTATTTTTGATCTTAAAATTATTGACATTAGTTTAAATAAGAAAAAATCTATTCATTTCACTACATAAAAGCCCGAGAGACTAACGAAGAGAAGCAACAGCTTAATAGAAGATAGCTCTTTTGATTTCTAAAATAATCAAGAGAAAAGAGAAAAAAAACCTCAAGATTTTCAAAAAAAAGCAACATATTTAAAGGAAAATAACTTAACTTTCGCACCAAAAAGAATCAATAAAATATCAGTATAACTTAACTTTCGCACCAAAAAGAATCAATAAAATATCAGTATAATCCATATATAGCAATTTTAATCATATAAATCACAACTCTATTGACATTAAAAATAAAACACTAAATATATAAAATAATCTTTAACTATTGTCTTCTGAACTCTGTATTTTAAAGGCTTTAGTAGCACTATTTAGCTATGATATGGCTCTTAAAAAAGAGGTTGATTAATGAACATTCAAGAGAAAATAACTAATATTATAAATGACAAGCTAAAGAACCCAATTTTCAAGACAATGCAACTACTAAATATAAAAACAATTTTAACTCAAAGTAATTTTACTAAGAAAGATGGTGTTAGTGTATATATGGTAGTAATACATTTTGTATATATGCTTGTGATGAATAAAAAGATATCAACATTTTCAAATCAAAGTGATGATAGTTTAAAAAAAGATGTTTACTATCGACTATTGAGTAACAGTAGCTACAACTGGAGAAAACTACTATCTTTATCAACATTGAAGATATTAAAATTACTTCATAAAGTCCAAGACAAAAAAGCTGTAAGAGTTTTAATTATTGATGACACAGTAGAGGGAAAAGTTGGTAAAGATATAGAGGGTAGTAGTGACTATTTATGGAGCAATAAAGAGAAACGAACTATTAGAGGTATAAATGTAGTATCACTAAACTATAGTGATGGTTTCTCTAACTTCATGTTGGACTTTGCCATTGCCACAAATAAATATATGAGAGTAAAAATAGAAGACTTTACAAATATCGTAGATTATCGAAGCAATGCCCACAGAAGAAGACTAGAGACACTAAAAGGTAAATCACAAATAGCTATTGATATGGTTAAAAGAGCTGTAAACAGTGGTATATATGCAGATTATCTGCTTGTTGATAGCTGGTACAGTAAACCATCATTTATTAAAGAAATGAATGATTTAGGGTTAAAAGTTATAACAAGAGTAGCAAACAATAATAAAATTTGGAACTTTATGGGGGAGAGAAAAACCTTAAATGGAATTTATGAAAAGTATAAAAAACTAAAAGATATCAAATCAGGGATATACGGTAAAAAAGTTAAATATAAATATTTCTCAGTTGTTGTTGAGCAGGGGCTACCCCTTGAGGGTATAAAAAAGCTGGTAAAATTAAAATAGTCTTTTTAAAAACACAAGAAAAATTAATACCAATAGTATCAACTGATTTAGATATTAGTAATGAAGTTATTATAGAGACCTATAGACGAAGATGGGATATAGAACAAGGATATAAAGAGCTTCGTGAACACTTTGGATTTGGTAAAGAAGAAAATAGAATCTATGAAGCACTTATTGCTCGAATAACACTATCTTTTTTTACTTACAATATTGTCAGCTATATAAATCGTATTAGTAATGAACCTAAAACCATAGGTGGTTTATTTAAGGACTTAGAATGTGAATTACATACACTTGCTATTGCTATGCAAACTTTTATATTAATACTTGATGAGATAGCTAAAATTGAAGAAGTTGTAAATAGAAATGATGATTTCACTACTATCATTAGTATACTAAAAGATGTAACTCAAAAATTGCTTGGTTTTAGGTGCGAAAGTTAAGAAAATAAGATGGAAAAATTACAAATAGTAATTGAAGAATGGGGATTATATAACAATGGTATCTTAGCTTGTAAATGGTGGAATTGTGATGCAGATATGGAAGAAATAAGAGCATATTATTCAAACCTTAAAGAAGAAAATGGATTAGAATATCCAGAAGACTTAGAACTATTTTGTGCAGATTGGGAAAATGATGTATTAAATATTGTTTCAGAAAATTGCAATATAGAAGAAGCATTTAAAACTTATAATAATTTAGATTTAAATGAAGATGAAATAGAAGTATTAACTTTTTTAACAGATTGTCAAGGTTATGAACTTAAAGAAGCTTTAGAAAATATAGAAGACACAGAAGTTTATGATTGTTCAAACTTTAAAGAATTAACAGAACAATTTGTTGAAGAGGGGCTTATGGGAGAAATTCCTGCAAATCTAATTAATTATCTTGATTATGAAGCTATAGGAAATGATTTATTTCTGTACAAAGATCTGAAATTGGAGGAGCTGAGTATTCTTTAGATTGGAAAAATTTATAGGGACATTAAAAAATCTAAATAAACTAAAATATCTACATATCCAAGCAAAAATATATATGGACAATATAATTGTATATATTAATAACTCAACAGAAGAAGATATAAATAGCTTTAACTTAAATGATGATAGATATGAAACAAAAATTATTAAAAATGTAGATGAACATAATTTAACAAAATATTATATAACTATACAAACAGTTGATGATACACCGGTCAGATTAAGTCAAAGCATTGTAAAATAGTAAATATTAA
>CBFDEF010000023.1:0-24293 GCA_965603755.1 uncultured Arcobacteraceae bacterium | reverse complement strand
GTTTGTATCTCTAAATATTTTAGTAAGAGATTCAAATATCATTGGTCAGTATTATAAAAATGAGTTTAATATGTCTATTTTATACGATAAACTAATTGAAAATAAATATCTAAAATACCCAGGAAAATATGATAAATATGTTGAACTTGAGTTATTTCAAAAATTTCTTATGATGTATAGAGAAGAGTTAATCTCAAACCAAGATGAAGAGTATCAAAAAGATCAAATAGTAGAACCTATAAATAAAATAGAAATTCAAGAAAATATTAAAAAAACTATTGATGAAGTAGAGGTGAAAATTGTTGAGACTATTGAGATAGAAACTAAAGAAATAAATATAGAAACAGAACAAAACAATAATGAAGAGACAAGAAAAAACATATTAAAAAAAGATACAAATTGGACAAATCTATTACTAGGAAAATTAAGATGATAAAATATACAATATTCGGAAACCCTGTAGCCCATTCAAAATCACCACAGATGCACAATGCTGGTTTTAAAACTTTAAATATAGATGCTTTATATGATAAAACACATCTTGAAGATGGATCAACAATAAAAAATGTATTTTTAGAAAATAATATCAAAGGTGCAAATATAACAGTACCTCATAAAGAGGATGCATTTAAAAATGCAGATGAGATAAGAGGATTGGCAAACGATATTGGTGCAGTAAATACATATATAAATGAAAATGGAAAAGTTATCGCATACAACACTGATGCACCAGGATTTATGAAAGCTATTGAAGAGTTTGGAAAAATTAACAATGCTATTATTTTAGGAGCGGGAGGAACTGCAAAAGCAATCGCAGTTGCATTTAAAAATGCAGGTATTAAAACTACAGTTTTAAATAGAAGTTCAAATAGATTAGAGTTTTTTAAAGAACAAGGTTGTACTACTTATGATTGGGATACATTTAAAATAGGTAAATATGACTTAGTAGTAAACTCAACAAGTGCAGGACTAAAAGAAGATCACTACCCTGCCCCTATAGAAATAATAGAAAATATTTTAGATAACTCAACAAATGCAATAGACTGTATCTATGGAAAAATGACACCATTTTTACAACTAGCAAAAGAAAAAGAGTTAAGATATAAAGATGGTGAGGATATGTTGCTTTATCAGGGTGTTATTGCTTTTGAGTTGTTTGCTGGGGTTAAAGCTGATGATGAGTTGGTTGAGGCTATGAGGAGAGGTTTGAAAGAATCTTAATATTTACTCAGAGACCGTTATAAATTCTGTGTCAAGTCACCAAATGTAACAAAAGTTACAGTTCTAAATATTCGTCCAATCTCCCTTCAAGAAATATAGCTATTTGGGACATTGCGAGACTCCAATTATGAACAGGTTGAGTCCATTTTTCTTTAGCATTTTGTATTCCCATCTATAATAATTTCATAAGTGAATTCTCATTTGGAAATGTTCCTTTAGTTTTAGTAAGTTTTCAAAATATCTATAATACTCAAACTTAAAATTTGTATTAATTAATAATACAACCAGACATAAAGATGTCAATAACTTATATTATACTTTTAAATAAAATAAATCAAAATTGCATTTCAGCTAATAGTGATTTATTTTTAGTATACTTGTTACTAACAATTAGTAGCAGTATGAAAGGTACATATGAATTTATCAAAATCACTATACACAAGAGGCTTACAATGTGTAAAATCTCTTTGGCTTAAAAAGTATAAAAAAGATATTTTATCTGCTCCTGATAGTTCAGCACAAGCAATATTTGCAACGGGTAATGAAGTTGGTGAGTTAGCATGTCAATTATTTCCAAATGGTGTAGAGATAGAATTTAATCCAAGTGATTATGATGGAATGATAAAGAAGACAAAAGAGTTAATCAATAATAATACAAAAAACATCTATGAAGCATCTTTTAACTATGATGACATTTTTGTAGCAGTTGATATACTTCATATCAATGATGATAGTAGTGTAGAAATCTATGAGGTTAAAAGTTCAACAGAAGTAAAAGATATATACAAACATGATGCAAGTATTCAATACTATGTATTAAATGGTCTAGGATATGATGTAAAAAATGTATCTGTAGTACATATAAACAATAACTATGTTTATGATGAAGAGCTAGAGATAGATAATCTTTTTACTATTGCTAATATTACAGATGAAGTTTTAGAGTTACAAGCAGATATACCTACATACTTAAAAACATTTGAACAGTTTTTACAAGATAAAGAAAATGAGCCACAAATAGATATAGGTATGCACTGTTCTAAGCCTTATGATTGTGATGCTATTAAGTATTGTTGGTCTCATATACCTAGCTATAGTATATTTGATATATCAAGACTAAGAAGTGATAAAAAGTTTGATCTATACAATCAAGGTATCATAAACTTTAGTAATATACCTGATATATCAAACTTTTCAATAGCTCAACAGATACAAATAGAATCTGAGTTATCTCAAAAAGAGATTATAAACAAAGAAGCTATAAAAGAGTTTTTGGATGGATTAACTTACCCTATATATCATCTTGATTTTGAAACATTCCAACAAGCCATACCACAATGGAAAGGTATCAGTCCATTTATGCAGATACCTTTTCAATACTCTATACATATTGAGCAAGAAGATGGAGCTTTAGAACATAAAGAGTTTTTGGCAGTTGATGGTAAAGACCCAAGATATGAACTAGCTCGTAAGCTTACAGAAGATATTCCAACTGATGTAACTGTACTAGCATACAATATGGGCTTTGAAAAAGGTGTGATAAGAAAACTAGCAAATCAATTTGATGACTTATCTTATCATCTTATGGCAATACATGACAATGTACAAGACCTTATGATACCATTTCAAAAGAAAGACTACTACACACCATCTATGAGAGGTAGCTACTCTATTAAAAATGTACTACCATCTCTAGTTCCAGAAATGGAGCAAGCATATAAGAAGCTAGATTTAGTTCAAAATGGTGGTGATGCTATGCAGACTTTTGGGAAGTTATCAAAGATGGAAGATGAGCAAAAACAAGAGTATAGAAAAGCATTGTTGGAGTATTGTAAATTGGATACTTTGGCTATGGTTAAAGTTTTAGAAAAATTAAAGGAGAGTTTGAGATGAGTATAAAAATAAAAAAGCTAAAAGAACAATGGGATAATTATAATAAATCATGGAATGGAGAGGAAGAATATGAGAAATTCAACAAAGAGTGGACGAAAGACAGAATCAATTCATTAAAGTTAGAAGAATATACAAATATAGACCCAAGTAAAAATGAATACTTTACAAACTGGATAGAAAGAAAAACAGAGAATTGTGGTAAATTTAGAACAGCAAGTTCATTTGCATATGGTGTGTATAAAGTAAATCATAGCAATATAGATGAAAAAAAATACAAAGAAGAAAAAGAGTTTGCCAAAGACAAATATCGAACTATTATTCAAAAAAACAATTCTGTTGAAAGTTATAAAAATAAGTACATACAAAAAGAAGAAGCAAAAAATTATTTTGAAGAAAATATCAAAAAGCATTTAGTAGATTTAGTTAATTTTACTGATATTAAGGACTTAAGACCTTTAAATATAAACTTTGCTAGAAAAGTTGCCTATATGTATAATATTGATAAATTGATACCTATATACAAAAAAGAGGTTATTGAATCAATAGCTGAATTTTTTGGTGTTAAAAAAGTAGATTTTTCATCATATAAAGCCACACAGTCAATTTTAGAAAAATTAAAAGAGGAATTTGGGATTGATAGTGAAATTGACATTGAATTAAGTCAAAAAATAGCAAGTTTTTTATGGGACAACTTTGGTAAGTCTGTAAACTTTGATAGTAAAAATATTATATATTACGGAGCACCTGGTACTGGAAAAACTTATACAGTTCAAAATAGTGTTAGACAAAGAGTTCTTCAAAGTGGAGATGATTTAGATGATGTTGCTTTATTTACTCAATTTCACCCATCTTTTGGGTATGAAGACTTTATAGAAGGTCTTAAACCACATATAAAAAATGGTGCTACAGAACTAAAACTTACAAATGGTATATTTAAAAACTTTTGTAAAAAGGCTATGAACAACTTAAGAGAGCATAGAGAAAATCCTAAAGAGAATAAACTTAAAGAATATTATTTTGTAGCAGATGAGATAAATAGAGCAGAATTATCAACAGTATTTGGAGAGTTATTACTATGTCTTGAAGAGAATAAAAGAGTTGATTTTGTTGAAAATGGTAGCTTAAAAGATGAGTCAATGATGATTGAAACTCAATATAGCTATTTATATTCAAATGAAGATGATAGAATTTTAGGCAATAGCAATAAGTTTGGAGTACCTGCAAACTTATACTTTATAGGTACTATGAATGATATTGATAGAAGTATTGATAGTTTTGATTTAGCACTTAGAAGACGATTTATTTGGGAAAGAATGGATTGTGATTATGAGATAGTTGTTAATAGTGAAATATTTAAAGATATAGATGATTTGGAGCCATATATTAATATATGTAAAGGAATTAATAGTTTTATATCAAAAAAACTAGAGTTAGGAAAATCATATGAAGTAGGTCATGCCTATTTCATGGATATACATATCAATCAAAAAACTATTACTAAAAAAAGTGTTCAAGAGTTATTTGATAAAAAATTAAAACCTTTAATAGAAGAATATTTAAGAGGTGAGTATAGTCAAGTAGAAATTGAAGTAAAGCTAAAAGAAGCTAATGAAATATTTAGTTTATAATCATGATACAAACAGTTGACAACTATTATCTTAGTAACTTAGAAAAAAAGTCTAAAAAAGAGATAGAAAATGCTCATGGGTATTATGCTTATTATGATAATAATTTAAAAAAATCAGAAGAAAACTTATCTATAACCTTAAAAGATTATCAAGATGAAAAATACCCTGATAATACTTTTTTCTCATTCTTTAAAGATGAAGATAAAATAGATTCTAAAAATGAAGATGATTTAATCATCTCTATCAAAAAAGATGGAGATAATTATCTAGCTCAAACAGGCAACTATGTAGGAAAGTTCAAGTGGGATGGACTAGAAATAGATATAAAATCAAGGTTTAGTACTGTCTTTTTAGAAAGAATGCTAAACTTTGCAAATAATGTTTTCCTTGATGATGTAAGTGTATCTGGTAAAGATAGTAAAAATGAACTTGATATCTCAAAATACATCATCTACTATATGTTTGTACAAAATCTTGAAAAAGCATTTCTATTGGGACTTCCAAAAGCATATAGAAGTATCACTCATCATGAGATGAAACTAAAAGGTAAGATAGATATAAATAGATTTATAAAACATGATATACCATTTCAAGGTAAAGTATCAAGTGTAAGTAGAGAACAAAAAGAGATACAAGAGATAATAGATGTACTATTCAAAGCAGTAAAAATAATAGATAAAAGTAAAAAGTTTAGTTTAAAAAATATCTCCCATATAAAAACACATCTAAAACAAAATAGAAGTAACAAATATGTATCAAATGAAACTATAAATAAAGCACTAAAATCAAAAGCTTTACAAAACCCTATATTTTCACCATATAAAAAAGTACTTGAATATGCAAAGTTTATTATCAACGTTGATAATATAGAACAAAACAAAGATGGTAAAAATAATACTTATGGATTTTTGATAAATGTAGCAGAACTATTTGAGATATATGTAACTAAACTTTTAGCAAAAGAATTTCCAGATTGGCATGTGTCAAGTCCAAAGATTGAACTTTATGATAGCCCAAGTATGTTTTATCAAAGAAAAATAATACCTGATATAGTGATGATAAAAGATAAAGATGTGATAGTATTTGATACTAAGTATAAAAAAATGCTGTTTAGAGGTAGATATGAAAATGGTGGTGATGTAGATAGAAATGATTTCTTTCAAATAAATACATATATGAGCTACTACAAAAATCATATAGAGAAATACAATGTAAAGATTGGTGGGCTTCTTTATCCTATGGAAAAAGAAGTTAATCCAAATATTTGTCATAGTGAACAATGGTTTGGTAATAGTGACTCAAAGTTTATAATTGATGGGATAGGTTTATCTACTATAAATAATAATAGTAAAATGAACGATATAAGTAAATTTGAAGATGAATTTATAGAAAGAATCAGAGAACTTTTATAAAACAAGACACAAAGCTGTCATATAACTATCTTATACTTCTTTATCAAAACAAAAGAGGTATAAAATGAAAAATAAAGAGATAAAAATTGAGTTGACACTAAACGGTCAAAAATTACAATGTGGACATAACTTTTTAGAAGATATCGTTTGTAAAATTTCAGATATAAAAGAAAACAAAAAGATATTTGATATTCTGTCATACTCAAATAATGATGAAGTAAGAGAAGATATATCAAGAAATGAGTTTCTTTCTTTAAAAGCGATTGACAAGCTTCTAAATGACGAAAATATAGAGGTTGTAGATAATCTACTTTCAAATAGAGATATAAATAAACATATCACAAATAAGCAACTAAATAAAATCATAAAAAAAGATAATACAAAACTACTTTGTACTATTGGAAAAAGTATAGATGAATTTCAAAGTTGCAATATTTGTAAAGTGATAAAAAAACTTGCAAAATACCCTAGTAGCAAAGTTAGATATAGTTTATTACAGTGGAGTGTGTCAGATATGCTTACGATGAAAACACTTAAATCACTTTGCAAAGATAGTGATAAAGATGTTGCAATCGAAGCAAAGAAAGAGTTAAAAAGTAGATTAGATTAGTTGCTATTTTTTTACTAATGTTGAGTAGTTGTAGTATGTTAAAATATTTTGACAGATAATTGAAAAATAATCTTCTGAATCTAAGTGTAGTATAAAAAATAAAGAAATAATAATTTTAGTTAGGATTAAAGAACTTGTATAATACAAAAAAAGTTTATCAAATAATTATAAACAGACATAAAGATGTCAAGTATATATACTAAACTACCCCTATGAAAAAAATAAATCCATATGCCATAAGTCACTTTCAATACGGTAAACAAACTTTATTTATATTATCCAATATAGATGAGTTTGAAGTACCATTTGTAAGGATTATCGATGATAAAAACTACTGCGATATCACTATAAGTGATTCACCTACTATCTTAGATGCAAATTTTGAATATGACATAAAAAAAATAAGTGCATTTATCCTAAAATACAAAAAGATACTATTGGAACATTGGGATTTTAAAATATATAGTACAGAACTAGTAGAATATATATCTAATGATTTAAAGTGAGAAGATGTTGGAAAAAATATAATAAAACAAAATTTATGTACTATTTAATTACATCAAGACACAAAGCTGTCAAAGTGTTCATGTAAAATCTTTTTTAAATACAGGAGCTTTACATGATAGAAGAAACAATTCAATTTTTAACACAAATTCAACCACCAAGAAATCACAAAAATATAGAGTCACTAAATAAAGTGGCTTCATATATAAAAGAGAAGTTTGAGTTGTATGGTTTGGAAACACATTACCAAACATACGAAACAAATGATAATACCTATAAAAATGTAATAGGTGTGCTAAATCCTCAATATGAAAAAACCTTGGTTATCGGTGGTCATTATGATGTATGTGGTGATATTCAAGGGGCTGATGACAATGCAAGTGCTGTTGCTGGTGTAATAGATACGGCAAGACAACTATCGCTATCTAAAGAGCAGTTAAATTTTAAAGTTGAATTTGTAGCATTTACACTAGAAGAGCCACCACATTTTGGACTGGAGACTATGGGGAGTTTTGTTCATGCAAAATCTTTAAAAGATAATGATATAGATGTAATAGGTATGATAAACTATGAGATGATAGGGTATTTTACAGATGAATCAAACTCACAAGACTACCCTATAGAGTTTATGAAGTCTTTTTATCCATCTACTGGAAACTTTATAGCTAATGTATCAAATGAAAACTCAAAAGAGTTTTTAGCAAAATTTGACTTTGGAAATGTAGATAAAAAAATAGAGTCTTTTGATATAGTACTTCCTGAGCCATTTTCACTTATAACAGCTTCAGACCATCTAAACTATTGGCAACTTGGATTTAATGCTATTATGATAACAGACACAGCACACTTTAGAAATCCAAATTATCATAAAGATACAGATACGATAGAGAGCATAAACTTTGAGTATATGCAGTATAGTATAGATATGGTTGTACATGGGATTAAGAATTTAAATATTTAAAAAAAGAAAACAGACACAAAGCTGTCATATAATTAGTTTATACTTCTTATATCAAAACAAAAGAGGTATAAAATGGATATAGAATTAAAAAGAAAAAATATAACTTTATTAAGTTCACGACGAGAAATAAACAATAATGACCTTATCACACCAGAATTAATCAAACTGTTAGATAATAAAGAAAAAATCGCTTATTTCTCTTTTAATCAGAATGATGAAACTTTTGTTGATAAATTTTATTCACTAACTCAAAAGCCACAAATTTTTAGAAATGTTGAACAAAGTAGAAATCTTAAGCAAAAATGGACTGACCTGAGAGATTCTGGATTGTTTGTAACTTCAAATACTATATTTGACCATTTAAAACATAGAGTTGACAAACTTATAAAGGATAAATCCTTTGCAATAGATACTATCATCATCGATGGTTATCAAAGATTTACAGACAATCCAAGATATACACATAAAAGAAAATTTGCTATTTTAAAAAAAATAGCTCAAGATTATAATATAAAGATACTTGTTATGGTTGATTTAGCTAAGCCATTTCATCAAGATGATGCAAAAAAGCCTATACTATTTAAGCATATAAGCTTTTTTAGTGATGTAAAAAAATATATTCATAGAGTATGCCGTGCATCTGTAAACTATCAAGATACTATTGAGCTTATGAAAGTACCAAAGTTATCTACAAGTGATGAGATTATAGCTGATGTAGTTGAACTTACTAAAAAATATTATAAACTTAAAGATTGTAATGCTAAAACTCTTTACGATAGTTATAGGGCATTAAGCAATCTTGTGGATGATGTAAAGCTTGTATATAGTCACTATCTTGTAGTGGATTTTAAAAGTGAGCATTTGAAGAATTCATCATTTGGTTCACCTCAAAGAAAATGGGAATATTTTTTAAATAAAGATTTAATGCAGTTGAAAGAATCTTATAGAAAATATATTTTATCTTTAAATAATATAAATTTTAGTAACCTAAAACATTTTAATAGACTTTTTCAAAAAGAGTATCTCATAGGAGAAGTTGATTATCAAACTTTAGAATATAAGTATAATACACTTAATGTAAAGAACGATGGTTCTTTTGTCGTAAGTAATAATAAATATTTTGATTTAAAAACTGATGAGGATAGAAAAGTACTACAAGATGTATTTATAAAGAAACATAAAAAATTAGAAAAGTTATTGTTAAAGTTAAAAAAATATATTATAAAGAATATCACAATAGAAGATATTTTATAAAAAGGATAAAAATGCCACAAATATTAAAACACATAGATAAAATAGCAAGAGAAAAAAAGAGAGATGTTCTTTATATAGTTTTCAATGAGCTAAAAGATGGTGACACAGCAAAGTATCTCACTTACAACTACAAAAAAGATGAAGTAAGAGCTGAACTTTTAAAATGGCTTGATGAAAACAATATCCCTTTTGAAGAGTGTGGAGCAATTGCTAGTGAAAATGGCTGGGACTCTTATAGAGGTCAGTTATATATAGATGTTCCTATGGATGAAAAAGATGAGCGATATTTAAAACTAAATGAATATTTAGAAGATGAGAACGGTGATGTAAAGATTGAGGGTATTAGGTATTACTTTATCCCATTAAAAGTTGCTATGAAAAATGCTCATCATGATGAACCTGGATTTTGGGAAAAATGGGCAGAAGATTTTTAAAACGGACACTATGTTGTCAAAACTATACTGTAATATAATATATCTTATTTGTTCAAAGGGGTGTTTTATGAAAGGGATTTGGAAAGCTTATATAGATAAAGAGTTTTTTATTAAAGATGTAAAAATCAAAAAAAATAAATACAAACATCTAAAAAAAGATAAGTTTAAAGTGATGTACGATAAAAATTTGCTTGAAGATGATGACCACTTTTACAATAAACAAATAAATCCAAAAGATATAAAAAAACTTTTATGGATAGAGTTGTCTAGAAAAAAATTCTTAAAAAAACTGGCATCCTCTAAAAATAGAAACAATCTAAGAAGTTGGATAAAAAAAGGTGACTTTGAACAAGAGATACCTACCCATTATTTAAGTGGGTCTATGGAAAGAGAACTACACTAAAATAGATGCAAAATTTAAAACACAAAAATCATAAGGAAAAATTATGGCAAAAATAGTAATATTTACAGGAGCTGGTATCAGTGCTGAATCAGGAATAAATACATTTAGAGATAGCGATGGTCTTTGGGAACAACATAGAATAGAAGATGTATGTACCAAAGGTTGTTTAGAAACAAATAGAGAAGCAACTGTATCTTTTTATGATGCAAGAAGACTTGACTTAGAAACAAAGAAGCCAAATAAAGCTCACTATGAAGTTGCAAAACTAAAAGAGAAATATCCAGATAAAATAGCAATAATCACTCAAAATGTTGATAATTTATTTGAAAAAGCAGGTTGCGATGATGTGATTCATGTGCATGGATTTTTGACACAAATAAAATGTCAAAGTTGTGAGTATATTGAAGACATAGGATGTACAAAACAAGATGATGCTTGGGAAAACTGCCCTATGTGTAAAAGTGGTTTACGACCAAATGTTGTATTTTTTGGAGAAAGAGCTCCTTATTATGAAGATATGTTTAAAGAGATTGATGATTGTGAGTACTTAGTTGTTATTGGTACAAGTGGAGCTGTTTTATGTGTAGATTTAATGATAGGTAAGGAGATGAAACATACAGTTTTAAACAACTTAGAGCCAAGTAGTAGTCTTAATCATAAGAAATTCAAAAAGGTATTATTTAAGCCAGCTACTCAAGCTATAGATGAGATAGTGCAAGATATTGAAAAGTTTTTAAAAGATCAGCTATGAGATTGTACTTAGATGATACAAGAGAACCAAAAACAGATTTTGATGTTATAGTTAGAAACTATGATGAAGCTATTGATTTTGTAAAACAAAACGGCATACCATCTTATATATCTTTTGACCACGACCTTGGGTGTGATGAAGATATGCAGCCTTTAAAAAGCGGACATGATTTTGCTAAGTGGTTGGTTGAAATGGATATAGAAGATAAGTATAAGTTCCCAGATGATTTTGACTTCAATGTACATAGTGCAAACCCAATAGGTAAAAATAATATAGAATCAATACTATATAATTATCTTGAGTTTAAAATATCTCATGCGATGTAAAAAGAGTAAATATGTATAAGTTGGATAGTACACCTATTTTTTTAGAGTTTTTGGATATGTTCTTAAAAAAAACAGGTTCAAAAGTAAAGATAAAAAGAACCAATAGGTTGTTTTTGTATGATAAGTGTGTATGTGGTAAAGATTACTGCAACACCTTTTTCTTAAAATCAAAAAGAAAAATAGATGATGAACTATACCTAAGCCATAGTATAGAAACAAACAAAGGAACTTTTAGCATAGAGTTACTTGATGATGGTATTTTTGTATTTTCAGCAACAAACAATAAAAACTTTCCTTTTAAAGAGGAGTTTGAAAAGATGTTTAAAAACTATAAAGCAACAGTAAAAAATAAACTATTATCATATTCTACAAAACAAAAACTTTTCACAAAAGATAAACAAAAGCTTCATAATTACTTTATGGACTTTGAATTACTTGATAAAGTATATATGATAGATGAAACTATAGATAGTTGTATCAAGAGGTATATTTAATATCATGATAAATACTAGTAAATATTTAGAAGATATAGTAAATCTTAGCAATAATGTCTTTGATGATATGATAAACTCTCACACAGATAGTATGCACAAGATGGCTTTTTATAATAGCTATATTTTTTGAAGGGAGATTGGACGAGTATTTGGAGTTGTAACAAACATTAGTTTGTTACATTTGGTGACTTGACACAGAATTTAGAACGGTCTCATATATCCACCACACTTTACTGAAAATCTGTACATCTTTGTATCTGCTTTAAATAAATATATTATAACTTTATCTCAGAAATATATTGATAAGATACTTCTATATCAAAACATACATCAGTAATTTTTAATATTTTATTCCAGCTAATCATACAATCATCGTATAAACTATGAAGAAGCCAGCAATGGTGTTGTTCATTTAACTGTTTATTTTTTATTGTTGCTGTTGTTACATTGTGATTTTCTTTATCATTGATGTTTACATGAAAGTTTTCACGATTAAAGTGTGGTTTAAAATTTTCATTAACTGTGCATAGTTCATGTTCTTTACTTATAAAAGTTATATTAGCTTCAAGTTCATAGTCTATCATATCATTTTGCTTTTCAAGAAGTTTTTTTAAGGCTATTTTATTTTCTTCTTTTGCTCTTTGGTATATTTTAAATTCTATATCAACAAGTTGTTTGTTAATTTTTTCTATTTTTTCTATTTTTAATCTTTTCATCACTTTTCCCAATAATCTTTTATTATAAATTGTACAAAAGAGATATGACAGCTTGTGTCTGTATGCTGTTTAGTAGTTTTTTTGATATAGGTTAATATCTTTTTGTATTTTATCATCTAAAGTTTTTGGTTCTATTACTTTAAGATGTGGCATCCAGTATTTTATAAGTGGAATTATTTCCATATCATTTGTAATTTTAATTACTATCTCCATACTTCCATCTTCATATAGTGAACTAATTATCTGTGTTTTTGATAGAGGTTTCCTTTTAAAATATTTTGAGACTTTAGAAGATATGAATATTTTTACATCATAAGGTTTTATATCTTTATCAAACCAAACTGATATAGAGTTATCAAGTAAACTATCTAACTCTTTTGTTGTAGTAAATATTTCATCCTCTATTTTTATATTAGTAATATTTTTTAGATAGTATTTTTTTAATATATCATTTCTACTATCAAGAGCTATTAAGTACCAAAAACCTTCAAAATTTGCAATTTTAAGAGGATTTATTGTTATATCATAAGATTTATCCACTGAGTATTTACATTTTATTTGATTTTTAGATTTTATTGCTATTTCAAGCTGTTGGATTTCAAGAAGCTTATCGCTAATATCTTCTAAATCAAGTTTTGCATAGATTGGATTATACTCTTCATTTTTGATTTTATTAAGTAGTATTTGAGCTTTTGAGAAGAATTTCCCACCTACATTTTCAGATATTTTTTCCATTATATCTAAGACAACAGTATCCTCTATATTATTCGATTTTTCTATTTTAAAACCATCTTGCATTTTCCACTTTTTACTATCTTGTATAATTGGAAATGATATAAGTCTTTCATTAAAGTCTCGTTGAATTGTTCTGGTTGATACATTAAACTCTTCTGCTAAATCTTTTACACCCAAAGATTCACCATCATTAAGTCTTTTAAGTATTACCGTAAGTCTTGTTAATATTTTATCATAATCTTTTTTGTATGCCATAGTTATTTCTTTATTATATTTTTCATATGATAGTATCATATATTAGTTGAATATTGATAGTTATAATTCCCTTTTGTATTTACAGTAAGTCAACCTTATTCAGTGTAGATAGGTTATCTTTATCCTTTCTTTTGTGTAATATAAAGACTCTTTAATTTCATTTACTCATTAAAGTAATATTAGTATAAACATACTCTTCAATTTGAGCATATTCTTCAAAATCTAACTTATGTCCCATACAATAAGCACCACAATAATTTTCTAAAAAATCATACAGATAATCTATAGTTACGAATGCTAACTCTTTAAACTTTTGATGTGGATTCATTTCATTTATTTCTGATATATATTCGTCTCTTAAATCTTCATCATTTTTAATAGCTGTAACAGTTTGAAATAAACTATCAATTTTTTCATATTTTAATCTACCCATATAGTCCAATATATCTGGTTTTTTATGAATAGCTAATGCTATATCAAATAGATCTCTTGCATTACCTTTTTCACAACGATAATGAATCTTTTTTGCAATAATCTCTTCTATAGTTTCAATTTTTAAATCATTATCCCATAATTGAATTTCTTGATATGGAGTATCAGTAAATGCTTTAACATCAAAAAATTGCATTTTTTCACTTTCATTTAAAGCTAATTCTAAATAAATATTTTGAGCTTTAAAATCGCCTTTATAGCCAAGTTTTGACATTTTGTTTTGTATCTTATTACTCCATTTATTTGGTTTTAATAAATCTTTATATGGTTTATCACCATAAATAAAAATATCAATATCAGTTGAAAACCTATGATTCCAATAATATGAAGCTAATGCTGTACCACCACCTAAAGCAGATATATCTTTAATATTATTTTCTTCAAGTAACTCTAATGAAATATTTAACATATTTCTTTGAACTATAAAATCATACATCTTTTATACTAACTCTCTTTTATTTAATATATGTTGCAATGCACTAGGCACTTTATTTGTTCTTTTTTGTTCAGTAACCAAATATTTTAATCTAAACCTTTTATCCCAAACTTTAGCAACACCACTTATTTTTCTATCTGGTAAAGTTGTATATAATTGCTTGATTGTTCTTTTTGAAACTCCAAATACAGATATTAAAGATTCTAAATCATCAGGATCACACTCTTTAAAAAACTTAGAATATATTATCCTCTCATGACTTGTTGATTTATTGTAGTTATCTTTTAAAAAAGCTTTTTGAATATCATTAAAACTATAGTTAAAATTAGAATTTATATTTCTATTTAAAATATGAAATATTCTATGAGATTTTTTATTATTTAATTTACTAACAACTTCATTTCTATCTGAAGCAATTATGAATTTATACAATGTATGTCTATTACTATCCAATTTTTCCCAATCATTTAATGTTGATAACGGTATATCTAATATTCTACTTGCTTCTGTTTTTGTCATAACCACTCCTTTAATTATTACATTATATATGATTATCGTTATATTGTCAAATACTATTATTTACTGTTATCGTTAATATTACATTCTTTTTCATTATTTCTAACTCTATGTAATATACACCAATATATATTCAATATGAAGTATATTTTCTAGCAATTTAACTAGCAATTATCATTAAACTTTTCTATATATTTACTTTTTATATGTATATTGCAAATCCTTTAAATATTGCATTTGTACCATTTATTTACGATTTAATATAACTAGTAATTTAACTAGCAATAAATATTATTCAAATAGAATTAAATCGAAAGGTACAAATCACTACTATTTTTTATATTTTGTATTTACACTCTATAGAAATTATATCTTATATACTAATTTGATAGTATTTAAAATTATCTCTTTAGGAATTTTACCAATTCCTGTATCTTTTAAAATATTATTTATCCTATTTTCTTCAATATCTTCAAAGATAGATATAAATTCTATAAAATCATTTCTTGGTTCACCAGTCAAAACTACATTGTCTTCATCATCTAGTAGAGTAACTAACTTTACAATATCTCTTAAATGTTTTTTAGCATCTTGACTTCCAGATTTTGTTAAATTTAAATAAGCATGTATCTTTAATGGTATTAAAACTTCAGGTGTAGCTACATGTAATCCTTCTACATTAGTAGTATATTCAATAAGCAAATTAAAATAGTCTGTATCAAGTAATATGGCTGATAAGTAGTCATAGTATTCAGGTGTTTTAATTGGTATTATATGATTATCATTAACAATTTTAGAATCTTCTGTATGAATTGCAAAGAGTTCTATTTGTTCAGGATAATTTTTATTATCACTATCTAAAAATCTAAATAAATTACGCTTCGATTCATTGGTAGTTTTTTGTTTTGTTTTATATTCTGCAATATTAATAAACTCTAACAATCTTTTTAAAAACTCTTCATTGTTTTTTGATATAACAACTAAGTCTATATCTTTAGTTGCTCTAGCTGTAAATCCTAAATCATTCATAACCATAGCCGTTGCAAGTCCGCCAATGACTACATAATCATTTTTATAGTCTTTAAAATAATCTGTAAAATTTGTTATACCTTGTATCATTCACATATACCTTTTATTTGATTATACAGATCATTCATAGCATCATTTACCCTACTATCTTCAACACCAACTTTATCTTTTAATGAAATATATAATGATATTTTGTCAACAATGTCAGAATTCATTATATTAATATCTGGATTATATCTCCATAACTCAACTTGTATTAAGTTATTATCATATTCATCATCATATATAGTAATCTCATTATCTTTTTGAATTATATTATCAAAATAGCTTTTGTTTATAGCATATATTAATTTACTATTAGTAATATTTGTATATTTTGATAAAGCAGTATATGATGCTTCAACTTTTTCTTCAAAATATATTAAATCTGTAGATTTAATATATACAGTAGATACTATAGGGTTTTTAATTTCACTTAAAAGTTTATCAACATCAATATCATCTTTTAGAAAATAGTATTTTTTTCTCCCTAAAGCTTCATTTGAAAGATAATCAAATTCAACTAGTTCTTTTAATGCTCTGCTTGAACTCATTTTAGTAACATTCCAAAATAGTGCAGATGATTCAATATCCATTTCGTAGTCTCTATACTCTCTATTTATTAATGCTGATATTAAAATAGTTTGAGCTAGTTTAGACAATTTTTTATTTTTTATTTTTTTATATCTATCGTTAACATTTTTTATATATATTAATAACTGTGGTAAATATATAGATTCTGATGATATAAAAGAGATATTATTTTCAATTAAATATTTTCTATTTGATGTACTAATTTTGTTTATTGCAATGATAATTGGTAAATCTATTGCATTATTAAATATAGTCAAATGTTTTTTAATAGATTTAATATCTTTATTGCAAATCAATATAATACAGTCAATATTTTCAATTTTTATATTATAAATATCATATCTACTTTTTATAGCTAAAGGTACTGATTTTAAAAAATTTATCTCTTTAGTTCCTAAAACTACATTTAAATGTAAATTATTTTTAATATCTAATATATACTCATTTATTTTTTTCATAATAGTATTGTAACATCTTTTTTTTATTTTTTCAATACCCTTGTTTATATATCTATTTTAAGGTTATATTAATCTAATAAATACTGACTATATTTGGCAAAATTTTTATTTATATGCTATAATACAATTTTATTTTAAGGGTTCAATTTGATAAACATTAAATTATTATTACTATTTTCATTGGTTTTGATGGCTGGAGTATATTATATATTTTTATCTCAAAAAGAGATTTTAGAGATTATAAAAGCAGAATATATTTTAATATCTATAAATATTGTTTTAATTTCAGTTTTGCTATTTTTTAAAAACAGACTAAAAGATTCTGAGATTCTAGAATTTCTTAAAGATACAAATCATGTATCTTTAAAATCAACTTTGCTGTTTTTTTTAGTATTTCAAGCTGTTGATTTTTATTATGAAGACGGATTTATAGGGATGATATCTCAGTGGTTTATATATTGGTTATTTGCTACACTTGCTCTTTTATTAACTAACAATATAAACTATTATAAAAACTATAAGTATTATAAAGCTTACAATATCAACGATAATTGATAAACTATTTAGCTGTATGTTCTAAAATATATTTATCAATTTTTTCAATATGTTCAGTAGATACAGATACTTCCAAATCCATAAGATAAATATCTGTTAGATTAAACTTTTCTAACTTTACCATATCTTTTGCCGTAACTACAATTGGATTGTTTGGATAGTTGTGTTTTAACTTCTCAATATCTTCTAATACAAAGTTATGATGATCTGGATAACTTACCACATTTATATTTTGTGGTAAAAATTCTAAAAGCCTCTTTGGTTTTGATATTGCTGTTAACACAATTGTATTTGTTGGTAACTCCTCAACAGTTTTACCATTTTTCATAAATGTTACAAATCGTTTAAAATCAACACCGTCTCTTAATACCATATTTGCAAATGAATACATCATAGGTGTATCTCTATATCCACCACTAGGTAGACAAAATATATTTGTTGGGTCAACATTTGGTCGAACTAATATATCAAATTTAACCACATCATGCTTACCATAACCATCATCTAAATATACAACTTTACAACCCAACTCTTTAGCTTTTAAAATAGCATCTGTTCTTTTTTCAGATACTATAACTGTAGCATTTGGTAAAGAGTTTGCTAAAAGCATAGCTTCATCACCGCTAGTCTTTACATCCTCCAATATTTTGCCTTTTTTAGAGATGATATAAAGTCCCTTTGACTCTCTTCCATAACCTCTTAAAACAATAGCAACATCTTTTTTATCTTTTGCTAATGCTATTGTAACAGGTGTTTTTCCTGTTCCACCAACTAGCAAGTTTCCTACACTAATTACTGGTAATCCATAGTATAATGGTTTTGCTGAAACTCTTTTATATGTAGTTACTATACAATAAAGAATAGTAAGAGGGAAAAACAATATTCCAATTAACTTTTGAAAAAAGTTAGGGTTAAACAGATACTGTTCTACCCAAGCTACAAAAAATCTATTCAATCTATATCCACTCTTTTGCTATTTTTTTAATAGTATCACAAACATATAATACATCTTCATCACTCATTGATGGATAAATAGGTAAAGATAATATTTGACCATACGAAGTTAAAGCATTTCCATACGCAGTAATTTTTAACTTGTATTTCTTTTTATAGTATGTTAAAAGATGTAAAGGTATAAAGTGTAATCCTGTAGATACACCCTGCTCTTTTAATGCTCTTGCAAATCCATCTCTATTTTTGCTTACTTTTATAATATATTGACTAAAGATATGCTCCTCATCCCCTTGTGGTAATGAGATATGATTTAAATCACTTAGCTCTTTATTATAAATTACCGCAATCTCTTGTCGTCTTTCACAAAATGAGTTTGTTTTATAAAATTGAGCAAGATTAAATGCTGCTTCTAATTCACTCATATCATATTTATATCCAATATCTACAACATCATAGATATAGTCAATATTTCCATACTCATCAAAGCTACTATTAATTGCATGCGTTCGAAGAAGATTAGCTCTTGTAGCTAATACTTCATCATTAGTAACTATAAATCCACCCCTACTAATTGCAGTTTTACTATTTGTATAGTTTGTAGAAAAGATTGTCATATCAGCTTCTAGGGAACCTACCATCTGATCTTTGTACATAGAACCCAATGCACTAGATGCATCTTCAATAACTAAAATATCATATTTTTTTGCTATCTCATAGATTCTATCTAAATCAGGAATTTCACCTGCTACAAAAGTAACCATTAATGCTCTTAGTTTTTTAGAATTGTTCTCTTCAAGATATGCTTCTAACTTATTTAAATCTATATTGAAACCATTTGATTCAATATCAATAAAGATAGGTTCAGCATCAAAATGTCTAACCGTTTCAGGTAAACTAGGGAAAGAGTTAACACTCATAATTACTTTATCTGCTCGTTTTAGAGACATTGAACTAAGTGCTAAATGCAAAGCAGATGTAGCATTGTTTGTAGCAATTGTATATTTAGCCCCAATAAACTCAGTAAGCTCTTTCTCTAACTCTTCAACTTTACTATTTGTTGTTGTTTCAAGGTTAAGTACAGATTGAACTTGGATTAACTCCTCTTCATCTATTGTTGGTTTAAAGAACGGTATAACTTTTTCATTTTTATGTGTTTTTATCATCTAGTTTTCCTTATTAGAATTAAAATTTTATTTGCGCTATAGTTGGAAGTTTTCCTTTAAAAGCATTTGCTTTTACTCTATGGGCTAACATATCTATAAGCTCTTCATCTATACCAATTGTTAACAATTCATTTTTTGTTTTATTTTCATCAATCATAAGTTTTAGAACATCATCCATAGTTTTATATGAATATCCCAGCTCCTCTTCATCACTTTGACCTTCCCATAAATCAGCACTTGGTTTTTTATCAATAATTGCATCAGTTACACCAATATATCTTGCAAATTCAAAAGCATCTGACTTATATAGTTGACCTATAGGATTTATAGCACAAGCAGTATCACCAAACAGTGTACCATATCCTAATAATATCTCAGATTTATTACTAGTTCCTACAACTAATGAACTATCTCTAGCACTTATATCATAAAGAACTGACATTCTCATTCTTGCACTTAAATTTCCAATTCTAAGAGGTGTTGCATCTTTTATATTATCAAAGTACCCTTTTACCATAGGAGCTATCTCTACAATCTCATAAGTTATATCAAACTTTTCACAAAGTTCCTTTGCATCCAAGATAGACTCATCACTTGAAAAATGTGATGGCATAAATACACCATGCATATTATCTCCAAAAGCCTCTTTACAAAGAACTGAGACAATTGCAGAATCTAAGCCACCACTAATCCCAACAACTACTTTTTCCATACCTATTTTAGATACTTCATCTTTTAAAAAGTTAATTAATTGCTCTTTAATATTTTGATAATTCATAACAACCCTATTTAATATAATTATATCTATTGATTATACCAAATATTTCTTCATTTCATCTATATGTTTTTTTATTCATTATCTCATATTTTATTATGCTTCACTTGGTAACATATCATTATTTGTTATATTTAATTTTTAAATCATTTAACCTCAATTTATAAAACATTGGATAAAATCAAGGCAAATTTATAATTTAAATCTTAATAATGAGGAACAAATATGAGTATTCCAATTCATAAATATGATGTAGTAATCGTAGGTGCAGGGTTAGCAGGTTGTGCTGCTGCTAGAGAAGCTGCACATGCTGGACTTAGTGTTTGTGTGCTTACAAAGCTACACCCACTTAGATCGCATTCAGGTGCTGCACAAGGTGGTATTAATGCCGCTTTAAGTGCTGAAGATAGTATAGAGTTACACGAGTTTGACACAGTTAAAGGTAGTGATTACTTAGGTGATCAAGATGCTATTAGACTAATGTGTTCAAAAGCTCCTGAGACAATCAGATGGGCAGAGAAAATGGGTGCTGTTTTTAGTAGAAATGAAGAGGGTAAAATTGCTCAAAGACCATTTGGTGGTCAATCAAGCCCAAGAGCATGTTATGCAAAAGATAGAACTGGTTTAACTTTACTTCAAACAATTTATGAGCAAGCTCATAGAGATGGTGTTGATTTTAAAGATGAGTATTATGTATCAGATTTAATCTATGAAGATGGTAAAGTAAATGGTGTATTTGCTTATGATTTAGTAGATTCTAAACCAATGATTTTTAATGCAAGAGCTGTTATGTTTGCAACTGGTGGATATGGTAGAGCTTTTAAAATAAACTCTAATGCACATGCAAATACAGGTGATGCTTTATCAATTGTTGCTCGTCATGGTCTTCCATTAGAAGATATGGAATTTGTACAATTTCATCCAACAGGAATAGCTGGTTCTGGTGTTCTTATTTCAGAAGCAGCTAGAGGTGAAGGTGGTAAACTTTTCAACTCATTAGGTGAAAGATTTATGGAAAAGTATGCTCCTAATAAATTAGAACTAGCTTCTAGAGATGTTGTTTCAAGAGCTATTACTCAAGAGATATTAGAAGGTAGAGGTTGTGGTGAAAATAAAGATCACGTTTTTATTGATTTAACACACCTTGGTGCTGATCTTATCAATGAAAAACTTCCAGAACTTAGAGACTTAGCTATCACATTCTTAGGTCAAGATATGATTGAAGAGCCTATCTCTATTGCTGCTACTGCTCACTACTCAATGGGTGGAATACCATGTGATGTAGATGGTCATGTAAGAAAAAACACTAAAGAACTTGTTGAAGGTTTTTATGCTGCTGGTGAGTGTGCTTGTGTTAGTGTACATGGTGCAAATAGACTTGGAGCAAACTCAGTACTTGAAGCTCTTTTCTTTGGTAGACATGTAGGTCAATCAATTGTTAAAGATGTAAAAGCTGGTATAGAATTTAAATATGCTAAAGCTGAAGATGCTAATGCAGCTATTCAAAAACTTGAAGCTATTAGAACATCTAATGGTGACGAAAGAGTTCCGGCGCTTAGAGATGAGTTACAACAAAGTATGACAGATAATGCTGGTGTATTTAGAACTGAAGAGTCATTATTAAAACAATTAGAAATTTTAAAAGATTTAAAAGCAAGATTTAAAAATGTAAGAATAGATGATAAATCAGCTATTTATAATACAGATTTACAAGAAGCTGTTGAGTTAAGTCATATGATTGATTTCTCTGCATTTATTGTAGATGGTGCAATTTTAAGACGAGAAAGTCGAGGAGCTCACTATAGAGAAGAGTTCCAAACAAGAGATGATGAAAATTTCTTAAAACATACTATGGCTTATATGGATGAAAATGGAGAACTTACAACAGAATATATGGATGTAGTTCTTGGTAATCATGAATTAGCTGAGCGAACTTACTAGGAGATTATGATGAGTATTGAAACAAAAAAATTAAAATTCAAAGTTTTTAGATTTAACAAAGATACAGATTATTTACCTCACTATGATACATTTGAGATGAATGTAACTAAAGATGAATTAGTTCTTGATGTTATGAACAGAATCAAATGGGAACATGATGGAACATTTTCTTATAGAAGATCTTGTCGTCATGGTATTTGTGGTTCTTGTGCTGTAAAAGTAAATACAAAACCAACTTTAGCTTGTAAAGATAGAGTTTTTGATCTTGTAGATTTATATGGAGAGGAGCTTGTAATTGAGCCTCAAGATATAAAAAGAGCATATAAAGATATGGTTATAGATAAAGAGAATTTTTGGAATAAGTATAACTCAGTTCAACCATATTTAGTAGCAGATATTGATGAATTTCCAACAGAAGAAAATATTGTAACGCAAGATGAAGCTGAAGAGATTGATGAAGCTGATTATTGTATCGCTTGTGGTAGTTGTTTCTATGCTTGTCCTGCAGTTTCGGTAAATGATGAGTATGTTGGTCCAATGGCACTTACAAAAGCATGGAGATTTAATGCAGATGTAAGAGATACTGCAACAGACAGTAGACTTGATAGTTTACAAAAATTAGGTTCTGGAATTTGGGATTGTGTTAAGTGTAATGAATGTGCTGAAGCTTGTCCAAAAGAGTTAGATCCTATTGGAAAAATCACTAAACTTCACTTACAAACTTTTGAAAGAGAAAAAAATCTTAAAAATGTTGCAGTTAGACATGCAGTTGGTTTTAAATGGTCAATTATGAAACATGGTATACTTGATGAAGGTGAACTTGTAAGATACTCTGAAGGAAATATCGGAGTTATGAAACATATCCCAGAAGCAATTGCTATGTTTAAAAGAGGTAAGATAGTTATGCCTTGGAATATGCCAAAATCTAAAAATTTAGATGAAATCAAAAAGCTTGTTGAGATCACTTCAACAGCGAAATATTAAGGAGTAAGCAAATGGAAAAATTAAAATATGCTTTATACACAGGTTGTACAGCTAGAGAATCTACTCCTGAGTTATTAAAATCAACTATGGCAATTGCTGAAAAACTTGGTATTGAACTAGTTTTATTAGATGAAGCTAGTTGTTGTGGTGCTAGTCATCTTCAAGATTTTGATGATATGTTATCTCTAGTGTTAAATGCTAGAAATATCTGTTATGCTGAAAAGCTAGGGCTTGATATGGTAACTATTTGTAATACTTGTCAACTAAATACTGCATTAACTAAAGATAGATTAGATAATGATCCAGAATTAAAAGCAAAAGTTAATGAAAAATTAGCGGAAGTTGGTTTAGAGTATAAAGGTACATCTACAGTTAAACACTTCTTATATGCACTTCAAGATGATTATGGATATGATAAGATTGCTGATCAAGTTACAAATCCAATTTCAGATATCAATGTTGCATCATTTTATGGATGTCACAATATCAGACCATCTCACCTACAAAATAAAACAAATGGTGGAGAAAATCCATACAAACCTGTTTCACTAGACAACTTAGTTGTTGCACTTGGTGGAAATGCAGTTGATTATGAATCAAAAAATAAATGTTGTGGTTTCCATGTAGAGTTACAAAACCCAACAACTGCAAATAAATTAAGTGGTACAGCTATGCTTGATGCTATAGATCAAAATGCTGATGTTATGGTTACACCTTGTCCACTTTGTCACTTAAGAATGGATGTTCAACAACATGGTAT
>CBFDEF010000022.1:0-24704 GCA_965603755.1 uncultured Arcobacteraceae bacterium | reverse complement strand
TTCTAAAATATTTGATAATCAATTTACTTAACATTTAGCTATAAATGGAATACCTATATTTACAATCCAAAAGCTTATGAATCATCAAGATATTAAGATGACTATGAGATATGCAAAACTAGAACCAGATAGTGGAAAAGCTGCTATTGAAGAGCTTTATAAATAGTAATAGATTTTTAGATACAATATCTAAAAAGATAAAATAGATATCAAAATTGGGAGAAATACATTGAATGATTTTAGTGATTATGTAGTTTATGTTGATGAAAGTGGTGATCACTCTTTGACTTCTATTGATAAGGACTATCCTGTTTTTGTATTAACTTTTAGTATATTTGAAAAGAAAAACTATATTAAAAATATTGTTCCAAATTTTCAAGAATTTAAGTTTAGATATTTTGGTCATGATATTATAGTATTGCATGAAAATGAGATAAGAAGAAGAAAGAATAACTTTAAGTTTTTATTTGATAGATCAGTTGAGACAAGTTTTATCACAGAATTAAGCCAGATTATTGACAGCTCAAATTTTACTATCATTAGTTGTGTTATAGATAAAAACAAATTAAGCCCAAGTACTATAAAAAATGAAAATCCTTACCATATAGCATTGGATTTTTGTACAAAAAGATTAAATAAGTTTCTTATTCAAAGCAATCAAGATCATAAAAAAACACATATCGTAGTTGAAGCACGAGGGAAAAAAGAGGACAATGAACTAGAACTGGAGTTTATAAGATTATGTGACAATCAAAACTACAATTTCAATATAGTTTTAGCAGATAAAAAAACAAACTCCGTAGGACTTCAACTCTCAGATATGATAGCTAGACCCATTGGAAGAAATACCATAAATCCAAAAGAAAAAAACAGAGCTTATGAGATGATAAAAAGAAAACTTTATGATGATGGTGGATTAGAGATATACCCTTAAAATGCAAAAAAGCCCCAGATAAATATCTGAAGCTTTTAAGCCGACCGCAATCGTGCAATCCATTGAGAGCATTATAATACAAAAAAACATAAGATTATATTAAATAAGTTTATTAGATGGTTTGGATGCTGGGGATATATTGTGGAAGTTGAAATAATCTAACAAAACATATCTGATTTATATTACATTACTATATAATATTTTGGGTCGCCAATACAAACTATTGGATATTTGTCTAAAGTAACCTAAACTAATATTAGAAGATAATAATACTAAATTAAAGTTATATCATTTTCCAATATATTCAAGTATGTATCTAAGCTTTCATTGGTTGCATTTGCAATAACTTCATAAAAATCATCTAATACATTTTCATTTTGTGCTTTTTCTATTGCTTGGATATATTCAACTCTATTTGAGACTTTTATAACTGCAGGAGGATAGCCGTTTTGTATTAAGATTAAATTCATTAGCAATCTTGCTGTTCTACCGTTTCCATCAATAAAAGGATGTATAGTTACAAATTTATAGTGTGCCAAAGATGCTAGCAATATTGGATGTAAATTATCTTCATTAGTTTGTAACCATAATATAAAATCATCCATCGAATCTTTTACTTTAAGTGGTTCTACAAAGTTATATATAGTTCCATCACTTTTTCTAACACCAACTTGTTTTAGCCTATATTTTCCAGCATCACTTGTAGATATAGCTTTTAGTATCAAGTAGTGAATATCCAATATATCTCTTAATTGTATTTCACTTGATTTAAGATGACTAATAGACTCTATAAAGTCCAAAGCATCTTTATGATTTATAACCTCAAGATGTTCATTCATCTTTTTACCACCAATTGTCAATCCATCATTTAATATAAGTTTTGTTTCACTGTAAGTTAAAGTTGAACCCTCTATGGCATTTGAGTTATATGTTAAATCAATATCGTATATATTTTTTAAATTTTTAATTTGTTCTTGTGATAATGGTCTAAGTGCATCCAACTTAGATTTTTTGATATCTATAGTCTGTAATATTTTAGATAATTCCATGCTACACCTTTCTATGATTTTACCATAAAATATATTATTGTGCCATATGTTTATATTTTTAATTAATTGGAATATTGTGTTATGTGATTTAAAATAATGATATTTTTTGAGAAATTAAAGTGGTGTCACGAGAGAGACTTGAACTCTCGACCTCCGGCTTATGAGACCAGCGCTCTAGCCAGCTGAGCTACCGTGACACTTTGGCTAAATAATTTAACTATTTGGTTAAATATGGCGGAATTATAACCGATAAATTATTTATTGTCAATTAAATCTAGCTTAAATATTTAAATTCTTTAAAATTTGTCTTTTTAGGTTATAATCCGCTTTTTTAAAAGGTGATTTATAGATGATAATTTTAGACTTTGAGACAAATAGCACAAATCAATATGATGTTATAGAGGTGGCTGCAGTTAAAATAGAATTTAAAGATGATGAGTATGTTGTACTAGATAAGTTTCATAGATATTATTTATCTAGGTATCCTGTAAATAGATTCTCTTATGAGGTACATAAGCTTACCCCTGAGGCTATTTTAGAACATAGAAAAGATACACGATATAGTGCATATTTTAAAGAAGATAGTGATTTTGTTGATTTTTGTAAGGATAGCAAAACTTTAGTTGCTCATAATATTAGTTTTGAACTTCGTCATCTTTATGGGCTTGTAGAGTTTGAAAATCGTTTTTGTACAATGAAAGAGAATAGAAATATAGTAAAAGCCTTAAATAAAAACGGGAAGATAAAAAATCCAAAATTAGATGAGACATGCGTTTTCTATGGGATTGATTTTGATCCAAGCTCTTATCATAGTGCTACTTATGATGTAAGTAAGAGTTATGAGATATTAAAAGCTATGAGAAAAAGAGGATTAATAAAATAAAGTGGAAAAAAATATGCAAAATATTATAAATATAATAAAAAATAAAATAAATTTAGATGAACAAAGTATAAAAAATATTATATCTTTACTTGAAGATGGTTCAACAATAGCATTTATTGCACGATATAGAAAAGATATGACATCGAATGCAAACGATGAGACACTTTTAAAGTTTCAAGAGATATATGAGTATGGTTTAAAACTTATTAAAAGAAAAGATGAGATTTTAAATATACTAAAAGAGAAAGAGCTTCTAAGCCCTAAACTTCAAACCTTACTTAACGATGCTGTAACACTTACATCTTTGGAAGATATTTATGAACCTTTTAAGGGTGTAAAAAGTTCAAGAGCCAATGATGCTATTAAAAACAATCTTGAGGGATTGGCAAATATTATATCTTCTATGAAATATAGTATTGATGATGTTAAGTATAAAGCAAAAGGTTTTTTAAATCAAAATGTTAAAACAATAGACGAAGCCATTGCTGGTGCTATGGATATAATTGCTTTAAGATATTCACAAGATATAAGAACAAAAGATGCATTACGAAAGAATCTTGAGAATCATTCACAACTTACAACAAAAAAAACAAAAACATTTGAACAAAATGGTTTATATAAAAATTTAAGTGAAATAAATGAAAAAACAAAATGGATAAAATCGTATAGACTTTTAGCAATATTACGAGCAGTAAGTGAAAAACAAATAACTCTAAAGATTGAAGTTGATGAAGATTACTTAATAGATGGTATAAAAAAGTATCGTATTCCTAATGGTGCAAATTCTTCAAAAGAGTTTGTTTTAAAAGCATATATTGATGGGCTTAAAAGATTGTTGTTACCATCTTTAAAAAGAGAATTGTTATCAAATTTAAAACAAAAAGCCAGTGATGAAGCTATAAATCTTTTTGGAAAAAATTTAAATGAGCTATTACTTACGCCACCTTTAATTAATCAAATTATTTTAGGGATAGACCCAGGTTTTAGAACAGGTTGTAAACTTGCAATCATAGATGAAAATGGTAAATATTTGGATTCTGATGTTATATATCTTTTAAATGATAATCAGATAAAAGAATCAGCAAAAAAAGTATTAAATCTTATAAAAAAATATAAAATTACTGCAATAGCTATAGGAAATGGAACTGGTTCAAAAGAATCAGCAACATTTATATCTGATTTAATAGAACAGAACTCTTTAAGTGTAAAATATGCAGTAGTAAGTGAGATAGGAGCTTCTATCTATTCTGCATCTAAAATAGCTGTACAAGAGTATCCAAATCTTGATGTAACAATAAGAGGTGCTATATCTATTGCAAGTAGACTTAGAGATCCAATGGCTGCTTTGGTTAAAATTGATCCAAAATCACTAGGTATTGGTCAATATCAACATGATGTAAATCAAAAAGATTTAGCATCTAAACTAACTGCTGTTACTTTTAATCTTGTTAATAAAGTTGGAGTTGATTTAAACTCTGCTTCTTATAAACTTTTATCTTTTGTATCTGGAATTAGTGAAAAGTTGGCTATAAATATTATTGAATATAGAGATAGTATAAAAGGTTTTACTAAAAAAGAGCAACTATTAAAAGCAAAAGGGGTAGGAGCTAAAGCTTATGAGCAAAGCGTTGGATTCCTTCGAATTAAAGATGGTGTTTCATATCTTGATAATAGTGGAATACATCCAGAAAACTATAAAGTTGCAAAATTTCTCAAAGATAATTATAATTTAAGTGAAGTAGATAATAATATTTTAAAAGAGTTATCTATAAAATTTAATTGTGGAATAGAGAGTTTAAAAGATGTTTTATTAGAACTTAAAAAACCAGGATATGATATAAGAGAGGAGTTAGAGCAAATCTCATTTTGCCAAGAGAATAAAACTATCGATCAACTAAAGCAGGGTGATATAGTAAGTGGTGTGGTGAGAAATATAACTGACTTTGGTGCTTTTATAGATATTGGTTTAAAAAATGATGCTATGCTTCATATCTCTGAATATTCACATAAACGAATATCTCATTTAATGGATGTGATGAGTATAAATCAACAGTTTAAAAATATAAAAATATTGAGTATTGATTTAGAAAAGAATAAAGTTGCTTTATCTTTAAAAAATTAGTTAATATTTTGTATAATTTTGTTAAAATATATAGATATTAACAAAAGAAATTAAAATGATAAATAAAATAATAGAGATAAAAAAAGAGATTTCAAAGCAGGTTATAGGTCAAGAGCAGATGGTTGATGCTCTTTTAATAGGACTTTTTACAAATGGTCATATTTTATTAGAGGGTGTTCCAGGACTTGCTAAGACAACAACAATAAATGCGATGGCTAGTTCATTAAACCTTGATTTTAAAAGGGTACAGTTTACTCCTGATTTATTACCAAGTGATATAATTGGTGCACAAATATATGATATGAAAACTGGAGACTTTAAGATAAAAAAAGGTCCAGTATTTACAAATCTTCTTTTAGCTGATGAGATAAATAGAGCACCTGCTAAAGTCCAATCTGCATTGTTAGAAGTGATGCAAGAGAGACAAGTAACAATTGGAGAAACAACATATAAAATCGATGATCCATTTTTAGTTTTAGCAACTCAAAATCCAGTAGAACAAGAGGGTGCTTATAGTTTACCTGAAGCTCAGCTTGATAGGTTTATGTTTAAGATTGTTGTAGGTTATAATACAAAAGATGAAGAGTATCAAATAGCATTAAAAGCAGCAAATGGTACATTTGAGACTATAAATTCAATTTTAAATAATGATGATATTCAAAAGATAAAAGAGGAAGTAAAAGCTGTTCATATAGATGAAGAGCTTGAAAGATATATTGTAGATATCGTTTTCGCTACAAGAGACCCTAAATCTTACGGTCTTGAAGAGATAAGTGATTATTTAGCATTTGGGGCAAGTCCTAGAGCAACCATTGATATGTTTAAAGCTGTAAAAGCAAGAGCATATTTAAGAGGGAATGATTATGTAACACCAATTGATATTGCACTTACAGTTAAAGATGTATTAAGACATAGAATTATTTTAAGTTACGAGGCATTAGCTAGTGAGATAACAGCTGATCAGATAATTCAAAAAGTTTTAGAAAAACTATTGGTACCATAAAAACTATTTATGAATCCAAAACAACTTCATAAACTACAATCCTTAGCAAAAGAGTTATCAATAATATATATTGAACAAGATAAAAATTTGCATAATCAAATGGAAAAAGTTTTAGGAAAAATATTTTCTAATGTTATTCATGCCTATAATGGTTTAGAAGGATTTAATAGATATAAAAAGTTTAATCCTGATATTATTTTGACTGATTTATCATTGAAAAAAAAAGATGCTGTTGAGATGATTATAGATATTTTGGAGTATAATCCAAATGCAATAATAATTGTATTATCAGAATTAAATGATGATGTGCTGTTACTGCAAAGTATAGATATAGAGATAAAAGATTTTATCTTTAAACCATTTGATATTGATAGATTAGTAACATCATTTTTAAATATAATTATAAATAATAGAAAAAAAGAGATTGATCCTTTATCTATGTTTCATCTTGAGAATATAAGAACAAAAAAAACAGAAGTAGCTTTTATTAATTCTTTTAAAGGGATAGCAATACAAAATAGTGGTTACATTGTAAATATAGAAAATAATGAGATAATAATAAAGGTAAATGCTTCACAAAATATATCTATCGCTTATGAAAAACAAACAGTGATATATTTAAAACAAATAGATAAATATATTCATGCTGAATTATTGTTTTTTAGTAAAATGGATGATTTTGTAACATTGGTAAATCCAAGGTTTATAGATTTTAAATCCAGAGATATTAACTATAAACGGATAAATGTCGATAAAAGTTTTCAAGTTACTTTGCACCACCATAATAAGGTTATTGAAGTATCTGCATTAGTTACATCTTTTGTATCAATAGAGATATATGAAAAAAGTGGTAATGAAAAATTTAACGTTAAAGATAAAATTAATTTAACATTAGGGTTTGAAATTGATGGGGCAAGTAGTCTAGTAAAAGAGAAAAAATTTGTAAAGATATTTTCCAAAGGTGATGTTTTAAGTGTAGAGCCTTATAAAAATGGGAATAAAATAGTTATTAAACTAAAAGTTAAAAAATCAGGTGAAAGAACTTTTAAGAACTATCTTCAACTTCGAGAGATAGAGATAATAAAAGAGTTTAAACGGTTACTAAAAAATAAAAGACAATAAATATAAGGAAATATAATGTATGACAAAACTATCGAACTTTTAAAAAAGAATAATCTTTTAAGAATTATTGATGAGCCACTAGATATTTATCTAGAGATTCCACATATCGCATATATTGAGGTTAAAAAAGATGATAGTAAAGCATTATTATTTACAAACCCTATAGATAAAAAAAATGATAAAACATTTGATACTCCCGTGTTAATGAATATATTTTGTTCCCCAAAAGCTGTTGAACTATTTATTGGTGATGGTGATAAAATAGCTAAAGAGATTGAGGGATTATTAAAAATGAAGCCTCCTGCTGGTTTTATGAATAAGTTAGCAATGTTTGGTCAGCTATTCTCTTTAAAGTCTGTATTTCCAAAAAGATTAAGCTCAAAAGGTGAATGTCAACAGATAATAAAATTAGGCAAAGATGCTAAACTAAGTGATCTTCCTATTTTAACTACATGGGAGCAAGATGGTGGACCATTTATAACTATGGGGCAAGTGTATACAACAAGTCTAGATGGAACTATGCACAATGTAGGTATGTATAGACTTCAAGTATTTGATGATCATACTTTAGGTATGCATTGGCAAATTCACAAAGATAGTAATCACTTTTTTCATGAGTATAAAAAAGCTGGTAAAAAAATGCCAGTATCAATAGGTGTTGGTGGAGACCCTATGTATATCTGGTGTGGACAAGCTCCACTTCCTATTGGTGTATTTGAACTTATGCTTTATGGTTTTGTTAAAAAACAAAATGCCCAACTTGTAAAATCAATTACAAATGATATCTACGTCCCAAAAGATGTTGATTTTGTTATAGAGGGATTTGTAGATCCTGATGCAATTAGAATTGAGGGTCCATTTGGAGATCATACTGGATACTATACTCTAGAAGAGGAATATCCATTTTTAGAAGTAACTGCAATTACTAGTAAAAAGAATCCAACATTTGTTGGCACGGTTGTTGGTAAACCACTTTTAGAAGATAAATATATGGGACATGCAACTGAAAGAATATTTTTACCTCTTTTACAAACTACAGCACCTGACCTATTAGACTATTATATGCCAGAAAATGGTGTATTTCATAATCTAATATTAGGAAAAATTAAAACAGCATATCCTGGACATGCCCAACAAATTATGCATGCATTTTGGGGTGTAGGGCAGATGAGTTTTGTAAAACATGCTATTTTTGTAGATCAAGATGCTCCAGAGTTACCAAGTATGGAGGTTATTCCATATATATTAAATAGATTTACAACTGAAAACATCCTTATTACAAAAGGTGTAGTTGATGCACTTGATCATAGTTCTCCTAAGTTTGCAGTTGGTGGAAAGCTAGGTGTTGATTGTACAGGTGAAGAGATAGATGAGTTAGGTATTGAAATTTTAGATGATAAATTATTATTAGAAAAGATGCAAAATATATCTAATGATATAAAAGGTTTAAAACAATATTATACTGATACAAAGTCTCCTATTGTCGTAATATCAGTAGAAAAAAATAGATGTCAAAAATATTTAATAGATGAACTTAAACCACTTTTTAATCATATAAAAATATTAGCAATAGTAGATGAAAAAAACAATGATTTAGATAATGCTTATATGCTTATTTGGAGAGTAGTAAATAATATAGATAGTAATAGAGATATTTATATAGATGGGCATACTGTAAGTATTGATGCTACAAATAAAAACTCACATGATAACTTTCAAAGAAGATGGCCGGATGATGTTGTATGTACAAAAAGTGTAATTGATGATTTACAAAACCGAAATATAATAGATATAAATGATGAATTTATAAATAAATGGGGATTAGTTTAAGATTAACACTCCCTATAAATAGGGTATTAACTTTAATACCCTATACCTCTATTATAAAACAAGCTCCATAAAAAACTTCATTATTATTATTCCACTCCAAATTTTCAACCTCTAAGATACCATTAAATTTACTATGTATAATATCTTTTGACATATATAAACCTATTCCTGTACCTTGTGATTGATGTTTTGTAGTAAAATATGGATCAAATATCTTTTCAATTATATTTTTTGGTATCCCTCCACCATTATCATATATCTTTATAATATTTTTATCTCTAATTCTATGTGTTTCAATTTTTACAATTTTTTGTTCTATACTGTTATCAACCAAAATATCTTTTGCATTATTTAAAATATTTAAAATAACTTGAGATAGTTCAGAGGTTGAGCCAAAACAATTTAAATCAGAATTAGTAATGTTTCTGATTAGTTCTATATTATTATCCTTATATGCTATCTCAATAATTTTTAATACATCTTCTATAGTATCATTTATATTAAACTCTTTTATTTCACTATTAGATTTATCTAAATAGTTTCTAAAATCATTAATAGTTTGAGAAAGAAAGTTAACATGATCTAGAATTTTTTGATATGATTTACTATTTTCAGAACTACTTAAAAGACCAATCTCATTTTGTAAAATATTACCAGATGATATTGAACTAATTGCACTTAATGGTTGTCTCCATTGGTGAGCAATATTTCCAATCATCTCACCTAAAGATGCAAATCTTGCTTGTTGTAAAAGTTGTGCATCTTTTTTTCTACTATCATTTAGCTCTTGTTGAATTGTCTCTTCCAAAGAGCTATTTATATTATATAATTCATTCTCTTTTTGTTTAACCACATTTTGATATTTTATAAAAGCACTTTTTATATTAATAGCAAATCCAAATGAGATAAAAATAACAATAGCAGATAATATACTAGCAAAAATAATAATGTAAATAGTAAACCGATTGAAGTTCTTTTTATTTTCCTCTTTTTTTGCTAAGAGTACTTTATCTAAGTCATCAATATAAACACCAGCACTAATAACAAAGTCATATCTTTCATTATATTTTGCAAAACTTAGTTTTTTTGCATTATACATTGATGATGAGTCCTTATTTGTGGAAGATACATATTCAAAGTAGATCTCTTTATTTTTCTTTGCCCCATAAAAACCATCTTTAAAATAATACTTACCATTTATATCTTTTATTTTAAAAGCATTTTTACCTATAAGTTTTGAATCTCTATGTGCTAAAAGTTTACCATTGGCACCTACAATATAAATATATCCTTTTTTTCCAAATCTGATATTAGATACTCTATCTAATATCTCTTGTTTTATCTCATCATTAATTGTATCAAGATATACACCGACACTTAAAACAAGATTTAAAGGCTTATAAAGTTGTACATAGTTTATTTTGTAAAACTCTTTTGACTGTTCTTCATTTGGTTTTACTTCATAAAAAGAGTAATACCCTTTTCCAAACTTTTTTGCTATATCTATTGAATCTTTTATATAAAAGTTGTTATATTTGTCTCTAAAATTCAGTATTGACAGATCTTCATAATGATCTTGAATAGGTAGCATAATTGCTTTACCATCTAATGAAAATAGATTTAAGTATCTGTTTTCATTAGCAAGTCTTGTCTCTCTTAGTGTTGATTTAATTATCTTAATTATCTCATTTTTAGATTTTGTATTTTTATACATATTGTATATTGAATTTATAATAGTATAGTATGAGTTAGAATTATTTAAAATATCTTTTTGAACTCTTTCATTTATAGTACCATCTTTAAAAACAATTAAATCTACAATTTTATTAACTTCATTTGAAATTAGTTGCTTTTGAGAGGATATGTAGTTGTTTTTCTCTTTTATAAACTCTTCATCTAAGAAATTATGTTGATAAGAGATAATTGAATATGTTAATATAGCGGCAACTAAAATAACAGAAATTAATGGAATAAAAACTGTTAATTTAAAAATATTCTTTTCGCTAATTACCATATACTTATTCTTTTATCCAAGTTTGTTGTAATCTTCTTGAAGTTTATCATAAACAATATCAAATGTTATATCTTCAATTTCATCTATTATATTTAACATAACAACATTGTCTTCAAGTCCATTCCAAACTTTTATATAAGTTCCCTCTTTGTATCCATTATCTTGTCTAAATTTATTTAAACAGTTTTTACCAATATATATTTTTTGAAGCCATGTAAAACTAAGACCAGATAGTTTGCAACATCTAAAAAATTGATCAATAAATCTCTCAACTCCACTAAATGCAGGCATATTTCCTGTTTCAATAGCAAATGCAATATAAGATAACTTTTCAGACTCTTTAACAATTAGTTTTGGATCTATATCCTCCATCTCTACTGCTTCATAGATACAATGTGTATTTACTAAAGATACAGCTTTTGGAATATTTGTTTCTTGTAGTATATAACTCATTAAGAAGTGCCATACATCAACCAACTCTACATGGATATTATTTAAATCTGGTGCTTCTGTAATATTTTTCCAATGTTTCCAAGGAGTAGAGTCTATAAGTTCAGATACCTCCATATGGATACATCTAAGCCAATTTATCTCTTTATCAAATTTGTTAATACCTAGTTCCCAGTTTGTCCCATTAGTATCATCATTTAACTTTTTTTGTAGTAGGAACATCTCTTCAAGCTTATGTGGAAAACTAGATGATTCTTCTAATAATGCAGCTAAAGGTAAGCACTCTTCAACTAATAAATCAAGAGAATTAACTTCATTTGGAAGATTTTGTTCACCTTGTAGTAAATGAACTACTAATGTAACTGTATATGGAATTTCATCTCTCTCTTCCCATGTTAATACATCACTTGGTGTTACTCCAATATAGTTTGCAAAGCTTTCAATTGTAATAAACCCTAAGTTTTTAACAGTTGTTTTTAATTCTTCATATAACAAATCTTTCTCCTAATTGTACTTTTTATTTTATTATTATTTATAATTATTTTAAATAATGCTAAAAATACACCAATAAAGTGCATTGTTTTGCTACATTATTGTAGCATATTTTGTTTTACAACAAGATGGGATATATAATAAATAGTAAAAATATGCTATTTATTCTAAAAATACTAACTATATTAGTAAAAATTTAAAATAATTTAATTATTCTTAACACACTTATAACATAATTTAACCATATAATAAAAACCAATATAAAAAATGGAAATGAAAAAATGAAGTTACCTTATAATGAAAAACGATTACTTAAATTGATTAAAACTGTCCCTATTATTATTGTTGTAATATTTTCATTTATTATTACATTTATCATTTTGGATAATAAAATTTCTACACACAAAGAAAATGTAAAAGTTACAAAAGATAAGTTTATCCAAGAGCAAAAAATAATAATAAAAAATGAGGTACTAAGAGCAGTACGACAGATTAAATATCAAAAAAATCTAGCACGAAAAATCTTAAAAGAGGAAATAAAAAGAAAAGTTGATACAGTATATAAAATCTCTTTAAATATCTATAATAGAAATAAAGATAAAAGTAAACTTGAAATAACAAACATTATAAAAAATACACTTAGATACATTAGATTTAAAGAGGGAAGAGGGTATTTTTTTATATATAAATTAGATGGAACTAGTATATTGCACCCTATACTACCAGAATTAGAAGGGAAAAACCTTTGGGATTTTCAAGATAAAAATTCGCTATTTGTTATGAGAGAGTTTACTAAGATTATCAAAGATTCTAAAGAGGGGTTTCTTACTTGGTATTGGACGAAACCTAAAGATACTAATAATCAATATAAAAAAATAGGTTATATAAAATATATGGAACAATTAGATTTCTATTTTGGAACAGGTGAGTATTTAGTTGATTTTGAAAATGACATTAAAGAGAAGTTGATAAAAGAGATACAACAAATAAGATTTGGAAAGAATGGATATATATTTATACATCAATATGATGGATTGTGTTTAACACATATTAAGTATGAAAATATAGGTAAATATAGACTAAATATTAAAGATAAAAAAGGTAACTTTGTAGTAAAAGATGTAATAGATTTTGCAAAAAAAGGGGGAGGGTTTATTGAGTATATTGGAACAATAAATCCAGACACAAAATTACCTGCAAAAAAAATATCATATATTGTGGGAATGGATGATTTAAAATGGCAAATAGGAGCTGGGGCATATATAAGTGATATTGATAAAGTATTAATTCAAATGGAGAGTGATTTCAAAGATAAACTAACTAAAACTATATTGCTAATTATATTTTTTAGTACTTTGTTTACATTATTATTAGTATTTATTTTATGGTTGTATGCAAAAAATATAGAGATTCAATTTTTAGAGTATAAAGAATCGTTAAAAAAACATATATCAGAGAATAAGAAAAAAGATAAACTTCTATCGGAGCAAACAAAATTAGCTTCAATGGGAGATATGATTGGAAATATAGCTCATCAATGGAGACAACCATTAACGGCTATATCTATAGCATCAAGTGGTATAGTTATGCAAAAAAAGTTTGGTATATTTGATGAAACAAAACTAATTGATATTTGTAATACAATAAATGATAATGCTCAATATTTATCTACAACTATTGATGACTTTAAAAATTTTATTAAAGGTAATAGAAAAAAAGAAAAATTTAATTTAAAAGAGAATATAGATAGCTTTTTAAATTTAATAAATTCTTCAGTAGTATCAAATGAGATAACAGTTGTATTAGAGTTAGAAAAAGATATTGAAATAGATAGCTATGCTAATGAATTAATACAATGTTATATTAATATTTACAATAACTCAAAAGATGCATTTGTAGATGAAAAAATAAAAAATAAAAAATTATTTATTATAACTGTACTTAAAGAGAATGATAAAGTAGTTATAAAATTCAGAGATAATGCTGGTGGAATATCAAAAGATGTAATTTCCAATATATTTAAACCATATTTTACAACTAAACATCAATCTCAAGGTACTGGATTAGGGTTACATATGACACATAATTTAATAGCAGATGGGATGGATGGAACACTTGAAGCTTATAATGTTAACTATATCTATGAGAGTAATAAATATAGAGGTGCAGAGTTTAAGATTACGCTTCCATTAAAATAACTAATCTTTTTTCTAGTTACCAAGTTTTACTTGGTAATGTAGACTAGAGATACTATATTTTCAAATTTACTATATTTGTTAAACTTGAAAAGTCTTGTGCTTTTTCATCAAGTTCATTACCACTAAAATCAAGTTCTTTTACTTGATTTAATTTTGATATTTCAGCAGGAATCACTTTGATTTTATTATTTGATAAAGATAGACTTTGTAAGTTTCTTAATGTAAAAACCTCTTCACATATCTCTTTAATATTATTATCAGTTAAACATAGTTTTTGTAAGTTTCTAAATCCAGAAATAAATTTTGGTATTACTGCGATATCATTACTTGATAAAGACAGCTCTTCTAATTTTATACATAGACTTAAACAAGGTGGAAACATATCTAAACCTGTGTTATCCAAGTTTAAAACTTTTAGGTTTTGCAACATTGAAAATTTTTTAGGTAAAGATAATATATTATTCATTGATAAATCTAACTTTTCCAAGTTTTTCAACTTTGTAATTAATAATGGTACTTCTAATATCAAATTATTAGATAAGTATAATTCTATTAAGTTAACAGAACCAATAATCCCTTTTGAAATTTCAGTAAGTTCATTATTTGAAATATTTAATCTAATTAAATTTGGAAGCTTTACCAAATTTTGAGGTATAGTTTTCAGATTATTAGTACTTAGATTTAAATCTTTTAACTCTTTTAGTTTAAATATAGAAGAAGGTATCGCTTCTATTTCATTGCTAGACAAATTTAATTCTATTAAAGAATGTAGATCAAAAATATATTTCAATATCTCTTTATTAATGGTTTCATTTGATAAACGAAATAATATAATTTCATTATCTTCATTTAGAACATAAGCATTAGTATTTGATGATATATATTCCTTTTCCTGCATCTCTTCAATTTTGATATTGTAATCTTCAAATAAACTATCAATTACTACGATACTCATTTTTTTCCTTTGGAATTATATTTTATTGTGATTATAGCCTATCATAGATTATTTAGTATATTTATAACAGAAATTTTAATTATTTCTTCATACTACCTCATAATAGTTCTTTACACTAACTTATAGGTAATACTATTTTAAATGATGCACCTATATCAGTATTTTGTACACCCAATATCCCATGACCATTTTTTTCTACAATTGTTTTAGACATATATAGACCAAGTCCTGTTCCATTTTTATTTTGTTTCGTACTAAAATATGGTTCAAATATTTTGTTCATAACAATACTTGGTATTCCACCTGCATTATCATTTATCTCAAATATAATATTATCTTTTGATTTATAATATTCAATTGTAATACTTCTATCTAATTTCTTTTTTTCTACTAAAGCCTCTTTTGCATTGTTTAGGATATTTATAAATACTTGCATAATCTCATTTATATGTACATTTATCTCTATATCTTCTTCAGAAATTACATTAAAATTAATATCATCGACTTTAAAACTATATGCTAAAAAGTCTCTAGCTCGTTCTACTAAAGCACTTGCAAATATTTTTTCTTTATCTTTTGTTGGATTAAAAAAGCTTCTAAAATCTTCAATTGTTTTAGACATATATGATAGTTGTTTATCAATGGAAGCAACAACATCATCAAGTGTTTCATCACTTAGTACTCCATCAATTAATTTTTCTAATGGTAACTTTTGTATTAATATAGCAATAGCTTGTAAAGGTTGTCTCCATTGATGAGCTAGCATACTTATCATCTCTCCCATAGCGGTAAACTTTGCTTGTTCTACAATAATATCTTGTTGTGTTGCTGCCTCTTTTTTATAAGTAATATCATGTCTTATTGCACTGTAACCAATGTGATTATTATTTTCATCATATTCAGGTGCTACAGTTACATCAACCCAATATATATTTCCATCTTTTCTTAGGTTTTTAATTTCACCTTTCCAAGTTTTACCACTTGAAATAGTATTCCACATATCCTCAAATATCTTTTTAGGCGTATCAGGATGTCTAACCATATTATGAGGATGTCCAACTAATTCACTTTTAGAGTAACCAGAAATTTCGCTAAATGCTGTAGAAACAGCTGTAATAATACCTTTTAAATTAGTTGTTGACATAATAATATTGTCATCAATTAAATGATTACTTATTATAAGACTTTTATTCATCTCTAAAATTGTTTTACTATATTTTCTTAATACACCTTCAAAATTTCTTTCATATATATAAATAACCTCTTTTTGAATATCTAATGAGTTGATCTCTTCTTCATACATAAATTCAATTAAAGCATTTTTAAAGCCTGCGCAAATGACAAAAAGTTCATCTGTTCCAATAGCTCGCTCTTTTAAAAATTTTAGTAAATCATTTATAACAGGACAATCTCCAATAACTGCACTATCTTCTAAAATTTCAACATAATAGTCAAATATTCCAAATGCATAATCTTTAATAAAAACTTCTTTTGTAATATTATATTTGTTAAGAACTCTTAGTACATCTTGATTTGATATCCAAGATCGCATAATATTAATTTTTGATTCTTTTAATATATTAAGGTTTTTCTTTAGATTTTCGAACAATTATTATCCTTTTAGTTCATAAAAACTACAAGAAACTCCACTGCTTTGTTTTACAACTACAGCTGGAAGTATTTGAGATTTAAAGCCATATGCTCTACATCCATGAGGTTTGTTTTTTTCCCAAGTAACATAATAAAATTTACATCTTTGGCATATAATTCTTTTATTCATGAAATGAATTTTACTTAAATAAGTTTTAAGAAGAGTTTATATAGAATTTGCCGTAATTAAATAGCTTTGTATCAGGTGAAAATATTAGGTGACTATGCTTTTCTTGTAGAAGAAAAGCAACTAAAAAAATGACAGAGCAGATGTTTTGTATAAAAAGTGAAAGAGGGCTAAATAGTATATGAAAAATAGAAAAGTAGGAATAGTTGGAGCTGGTTTTGTTGGTGCAACAGCTGCATATAGTTTAACGATGATGAGTACATGTAGAGAGATAGTACTATATGATATAAATGCAGATATTGCAATTGGTAAAGCAATCGATATTGAACAGTCTACTTGTTATGCTGCAAATGGTACAGTAGTAACTGGGGCTAAAGATGCAAGTGAATTAAATGATTGTGATATTATTGTAATAACTGCAGGAATTCCTAGAAAAAGTGATATGACAAGAGAAGATCTTTTAATGATAAATGCAAAAATCATGAAAGATGTTATTGGAAATGTAAAAAAATACTCTCCAAATGCTATTATCATCTGTGTATCAAATCCGCTTGATGTTATGACTTATGTTGCACATAAAATGACAGGATGGGATAGCAATAGAATAGTTGGTATGGCAGGTGCTTTAGATAGTTCAAGAATGGCATATCAAATTAAAAAAGTTGCAGGTTTTGGTGGAGCTGATATTAAAGCTATGGTAATAGGTGATCATGGTGAAAATATGATACCTGATGTAACATTGTCTACTATTGGTGGAGTACCATTAAATCAGATTGTATCTGAAGAGGATATGGAAAATATCATAGATAGAACAAAAAATGGTGGAGCACAAATTGTAAAACATCTTGGAACTTCTGCATATTATGCTCCAGGTAGGGCAGTTGCTGTTATGGTTGATGCTATACTAAATGATACAAAAATAGTTATACCATCTTCTGTGATGTTAAATGGTGAGTATGGGTATAAAGATGTGACAGTTGGAGTACCTGTAGTTTTAGGAAAAAATGGTGTTGAAAAGATTTTAGAATTAGATTTAAGTGATGAATTAAGAACTAAATTTCATAACTCTGTTGAGACAATTAATAGTGGAATAAATATATTAAAAGATAATAACTTTTTCGACTAAAACTAATATATTACTATAATTCACACTTAAGGGTTAGCTTATTGGCTAACCCTTTTTTTATGTGTAAAATTTATACACGATTAAATATTTTATGATAAAATAGTTACAAATTAGTTTATGGAGTTCAAATGAGAGAGATACAATACGAAGATGTAGTAACAGCTATTAAAAATGTGATTGTTCATTGTGGTACAGTGTTACCCACTGATGCATATAAAGCAATAAAAGATGCACATGATGCTGAAAAATCACCAGTAGCAAAAGAGGTTTTAGCTCAACTATTAGAAAATGCAGATATTGCAAAAAATGAGAAAAGACCACTTTGTCAAGATACAGGTCTTGCAGTATTTTTTGTAAAAGTTGGTGCAGATTGTAAAATTGTAGGTGGACTTTTAAGAGATGCTATAAATGAAGGTACAGAACAAGGTTACCAAGCTGCATATTTAAGAGCTTCAACTTGTGAACCATTTTCTAGAGCAAATTTAAAGGATAGTGTAGGTTATAATTTACCTGCAATTATCCATTTTGATATAGTTGCAGGAGATACAATTGACGTAGAATATGCAGCTAAAGGTGGTGGTAGTGAAAATGTTTCTAGAGCTACAGTTTTCCCTCCAGCTGCTGGAAAAGCAGGTGTTATCGAATATGTTAAGCAAGTAATTAGTGATGCTGGTGGAAATCCATGTCCTCCATTAACTGTTGGAGTTGGTATTGGTGGTACTTTTGAAAAAGCTGGAATATCTTCTAAGCATGCCCTTTTTAGAACTATAGGAAGTGTAAATGAGGATCCAGAGATGGCTCAAATGGAAGCTGAAATCAAAGATGAGTTAAATAAACTTGGAATTGGTGCTATGGGTATGGGTGGAACTGAAACTGTTCTTGCTGTACATATTGAAGCAAATCCGTGTCATATTGCATCTTTACCTGTTTCTGTAAATGTTCAATGTCATAGTAGCAGACATGCTCACATCACAATATAATTTAAAAAGGATATAAATTGGCTGAATATACTTTCACAACACCAATAACAGAAGAACAAACAAGAAAATTACAAGCTGGAGATATTGTATATCTTAACGGTGAAATTTTTACAGCACGTGATGCAGCACATAAAAAATTAGTTGACTTAATTGAAGCTGGAGAAGAGTTACCTTTTGATTTAGAAGGTAGTATTATATACTTTGTAGGACCAACTCCACCAAAGCCAGGTGAACCTATAGGAAGTGCAGGACCTACAACATCATATAGAATGGATTCTTACTCACCAACTATGTTAAAAAATGGTTCTAAAGGTATGATAGGAAAAGGTAAACGAAATCAAGATGTAAAAGATGCATGTAAAGAATATGGTGGAATTTATTTTGGAGCTACAGGTGGAGCAGGAGCTCTTCTAGGTAAAAAAATAACAGCAGCTGAAGTTATTGCATATCCAGAATTAGGTCCTGAAGCTGTAAGAAAAATAACTGTTAAAGACTTTCCTGTAACTGTTATAAACGATACTCATGGTGCAGATTTGTATCAAATGGGAAGGGAAGAGTACGAAGTAAAGTAAGTGAACCTTACTTTAACTTTGGACGAATTACGAAGTAAAGTAAATTTACTTTAATAAAGAAGAAGATTATTCTTTTTCTTTATTAGCTCATCAATATTAATTAACTTGTTTCTACAAGTAACACTATATTTTAAAGTAACATTATATAATAATACTACTTCTCATTGATAACTTGTTTATTAAATAAACTAGTTATCAACAATGATACCTTTAGTAACGGTTTATATTAAATAGACAAAAGAAGATAATAAGGTAAATAAACTCAAATAAGTAAATCGATATAATATATGAAATTTAAATATTATATAGGAGAAAATATGAATATTCATGAGTATCAAGCGAAACAAATTTTTGCTAAATATGATGTACCAACACCAAAAGGTATTATGGTTGAAAGTGTTAAAGATGCAGTTGTAGCTGCAGAAACTTTAGGTGGACCTGTTTGGGTTGTTAAAGCTCAAATTCACGCTGGTGGTAGAGGTTTAGGTGGTGGTGTTAAACTTGCTAAATCTTTAGAAGAAGTTGAAACTTTATCTAATGAAATTCTTGGAATGACTTTAATTACTCATCAAACAGCTGCTGAGGGTAAATTAGTTCAAAAACTATATATCGAAGATGGTGCTGATATTCAAGATGAGTTATATTTATCTGTTGTTCTTGATAGAAAACTAGAGATGCCTTTAATTATGGCTTCTACTGAAGGTGGAATGAATATTGAAGATGTTGCTGAAAACACTCCTGAAAAAATCGTAACAATTCCAGTTGATCCTGCTATTGGTTTCCAAGGTTTCCACGGTAGAGAATTAGCGTTTGGTCTTGGTATTACAGATAAAGCTGAACAAAAAAATATAATTGCTTTTGCTCAAAAACTATTTAAACTATATATGGAAAATGATGCAGAGATGATCGAAATTAATCCATTAGTAAGAACAGGAGCTGGAGAATTTTTAGCACTTGATGGTAAAATGGGATTTGATAACTCTGCTTTAGGTAGACAACCTGAAATTGCAGCTATGAGAGATTTAACTGAAGAAGATGAAGATGAAATCGAAGCTTCTCACTATGGTTTATCTTATGTAGCACTTGATGGTGAGATTGGTTGTATGGTAAATGGTGCTGGTCTTGCGATGGGTACAATGGATACTATTAATCACATGGGTGGAACTCCTGCAAACTTCCTTGATGTTGGTGGAAGCGCAAATGCTGAAACTGTTGCAAAAGGTTTTGAAATCATCCTTAAAAATCCAAATGTAAAAGCTATTTTTGTAAATATCTTTGGTGGAATTGTAAGATGTGATAGAATTGCAAATGGTATTATTGAAGCTACAAAAATTACTGATGTTAATGTACCAGTTATTGTTAGACTTGATGGAACAAATGCTCCTGAAGCTGCTGAGATTTTAAAGAATGCTAACATTGAAAATATAATTGTTGGTAATGACTTAGGTGATGGTGCAGCAAAAGCTGTAAAAGCGGCAGCAGACCATAAAGCAAGTGAAGGAAAATAAAAATGTCAATACTAGTAAATAAAGATTCAAAAATAATCGTACAAGGTTTTACAGGTAAAGAGGGAACTTTTCATGCTGAACAATGTATTGATTATGGTTCAAATATTGTTGGTGGAGTTACACCAAATAAAGGTGGTCAAACACATTTAGGTAAGCCAGTATTTAATACAGTTGCACAAGCTGTAAAAGCAACTGATGCAACTGTATCAATGATTTTCGTACCACCTGCTTTTGTGGGTGACGCTGTTATGGAAGCTGCTGAAGCTGGAATTGAACTTGCTGTTATTATTACAGAAGGTGCTCCAGTTAAAGATATGCAAGCTGCTAAAGCACATGCTACTAAACATGGTATGAAAACACTTGGGCCAAACTGTCCAGGTATTATTACTGCTGAAGAGTGTAAAATAGGTATTATGCCTGGTTCTATTTTCAAAAAAGGAAATGTTGGACTTATCTCTAAATCTGGTACATTAACTTATGAAGGTACAAATCAAGTTTGTCAAGAAGGTTATGGTATCACTACTGCTGTTGGTATTGGTGGAGATCCAATTATTGGTCTTTCTTACAATCAACTTCTTCCAATGTTTGAAGCTGATCCAGAAACAAAATGTATTGTTATGATTGGTGAAATTGGTGGAGATCTTGAGATTCAAGCTGCTAAGCTTATCAAAGAACAAATCACTAAGCCAGTTGTTGCATTTATTGCAGGTCAAACTGCACCTAAAGGTAAAACAATGGGTCATGCTGGAGCTATCGTTTCAGGATCTGCTGGAACTGCTGCTGAAAAAATGGCTGCACTTGAAGCTGCTGGTGTTACAGTTGTTGTATCACCTGCTGAAATTGGAAAAGCTGTAGCTAAAGTATTAGGTTAATATCCTAATACTTTAGTAATTTAACTTTAGAAATAAAAAAGCCTATCTCTTTGTAGATAGGCTTTTTTTATAGATATAAAATGATATAAGCAGAGCAACACTAATTAAAGTTACTGTTACAATTTGTGGTAAGTATTGATTGATTAATGTTTGGTTTTCACCTATCATATAACCTAAAACTACTAAAATTGCACTCCAAATTATTGCACCAAGTGAAGTATAAAAGATAAATACTTTTAAATCCATTCTAGATAAACCAGCAGGGATAGAAATAAGTTGCCTAACACCTGGTATTAATCTACCACTAAATGTAGATATTGCTCCATGCTTTTTAAAAAAATCTTCCATCTTATCTAGTGTTTCTTCTGAAATTAATATATATTTTCCATATTTAAGTAAAAACTTTCTACCTACATATAATGCACCAAAATAGTTTATTAATGCACCAAAAATAGAACCCATAAGTGAAGAGAACATAATTAATGTTATGCTCATATCACCTTTTGATGCTAAGTAACCCGCAGGTATAAGAACAATTTCACTAGGAAAAGGTATAAAAGAACTTTCAATAAGCATAAGTAAAAATATACCAATATAACCCATATCAAAAATTAGATCTGTTATCCATTGTGCCATTTCATGTAACATAAATTCTTACCTTATTTGTGATTTAAGAGCTAAAATTCTACAACTATTTTCTAAAATCGCAACTTTTTTAACTAAATCATTCATATCTCTATCATATACATACACACCAACACCTCTTATAACAATAAGATGATTTTTAGACTTTTTTAGTTCTCTTGTTATCTCTAGTGAATTTCTTTCATACCAAGTTTCAAAATCTCTTGGATCGTAAATAGTTATTTTATCAAATAATGTTTTTCCAAAATAATCTTCTAAAATAATCACATCATGATCTAGTGAATATGCTGTTGTATAAGGTGGCATCCCACAAGCTATATATTTTGCTTCATGTATTTGATTGTATATTGAGTTATGTATGCTAGCTTCCATACTTGCTAGTTTCCAACTATAATCATAAGTATTCATAGATAATTGACAAAGATAATCGCTACTTATCTCATCAAATATAGCCTCTTTTTTATTTATAACAAAACTATTATGGTCTATTTTTTTTGATATTGAACCATGATATATCCCAAAGAAGTTTTTTCTAAAAAGTGCTAAAGATATATCGGATAGATGTTTTACAATATTTTTATCAATCAAAATAAAGCCTTTAATTAAAATTTCGATATTATAACAGTTAAAAACACAGTATTAAATTAAATAGGATTAAAATTTGAGCATAACTAATATTCCGCATATCCCCGTACTTTTCGATGAAGTAATTGAAACATTTAAAGATTTAAGAGATGGTTATATAATTGACTGTACCTTAGGTTATGGTGGTCATTCTCTTGGTATATTAGAATCAAATCCAAATATAAAACTAATATGTAATGATCAAGATGATGAAGCGTTAGAGTTTTCAAAAAATCGTTTAAAAGATTATGAAGATAGAATCATTTTTAATAAAGGAAATTTTAAAGATGTTATTGAAAAGTTTAAAGATAAAAATATTGTTGGAGTATTAGCTGATATTGGAGTATCATCATTACAACTTGATAAAACTCAAAGAGGTTTTGGTTTTGATAGTGTTACTCTAGATATGAGGATGGATCAAAATCAATCTTTAAGTGCTAGCGATGTGGTAAATAATTATTCACAAAAAGAGTTAGAAACTATATTTAAAGAGTATGGCGAAGTAAAAGAGTATAAAAAAGTTGCATCAATAATTGTTGAGAATAGACCTTTTACTTCAAGTAAAGAGTTAGCGCAATTTTTATTAAAAAATATGCATAAAGGTAAACTTCATCCTGCAACTCTACCTTTTCAAGGTATACGTATAGAGGTCAATAATGAGCTAGGGGTCTTAAAAGAGTTGTTTGATCAAATTGAAAATGCTGATTTAAAAGATACTACAGTAGCTATAATATCGTTTCACTCATTAGAGGATAGAATAGTTAAAAATTATTTTAAAAAATGGACACAAAAATGTATATGTCCTCCGCATGTTATGAGATGTAAATGTGGTTCTAATCATAAAAAAGGTAAGAATTTAACTAAAAAGCCAATTATACCAACGCCAAAAGAGATAAGAGAAAATCCAAGAAGTAGAAGTTCTAAAATGAGAGTTTTTAGGTTTGAAAGAGATACATATTGACAGCCAAAAAAGCTTTATTAATTGTTTTTAGTGTTATGGCAGTTACATTAGTTATATTTATACCAAAAATATATCTTAGAAATAATATATATTATGTAAGTAAAGATATCAATAAATTATATACACAACATATATCGTTAAAAGAGGAAAATAAGTTTTTAAAACAACAACATGAAGATGCGTTATTTAAAAATCAGATTATGGATAGTTTAATTTTACAAAATCTTGATGAATAGATTTAGAATAATATGTTATAATTATTAAATAAATAGATAAAATATAAAAATTAGGAGATTATAGTATGGGTAGAGCCTTTGAGTATAGAAAAGCGGCTAAGATGAAAAGATGGGGAAATATGTCAAGAGTATTTCCTAAGTTAGCAAAAGCTATTACAATGGCAGCAAAAGGTGGAAGTAGTGATCCTGATTCAAATGCCACTTTAAGAAGTGCAATACAAACAGCAAAAGCACAAAACTTACCAAAAGATAATATTGAAGCGGCTATCAAAAGAGCATCTGCAAAAGATGTTGCTAATATGGCAGAAGTTAATTATGAAGGTAAATGGAAAAATGGTGTTCTTATCTTTG
>CBFDEF010000021.1:0-25274 GCA_965603755.1 uncultured Arcobacteraceae bacterium | reverse complement strand
TAAAAACTATAAGAATAACTACCTCTATTTCTTATTAAAATGATATGAATTATAAAGTAGAATTTAGATAAACTACAAATTCATTTTTATAAAACAAGGATACTAAAACACTATGGATAATATCTACTCTTTAAATATCGAACGAGCAGTTCTAAGCTCAATACTTTTTGACCATGATATTATTGAAGATATTTTAGGTGTTTTGAAACCCAATGATTTTTATCTACCTGCACATCAAAAAGTATTTGCAGTAATGGAAGCTTTAAATCACGCGGATATGCCTATTGATGAGGATTTTATTCGAAAAAGAGTTGATAGTAAAGAGGTAAGTGATTCTATACTTATTGAGATACTTTCAGCAAATCCTATATCAAATACAATGGCATATGTTGCAGAGATAAAAGATGGAGCAGTTAAAAGAGAGCTTACATCACTAGCAACAACAATTAAAAAAATGACTTTAGAGGATGATGTAACAGCACTTGAAGCTGTTGATAAAGTTCAAAATGTACTTTATAATATCACTTCAGATAGTAGTAGTAGTGAACTAAAAGATATGCCAACTATTATAGAGGCTACTAGAGAGCATATACGAAAGATGCAAGAGAGGGGTGTTAGTTATCTGACTGGTCAAACTACTGGGTTCTATGCACTTGATAAAAAAACTACGGGCTTTAACCCTGGGGATTTAGTTATTATAGCGGCCAGACCTGCTATGGGTAAAACTGCAATTGTTTTAAATACAGCTTTACAAAATCTAGAGAAGGGTGATGGTGTAATTTTCTTTTCACTAGAGATGCCAGAGACTCAACTAATGACAAGACTTTTAAGTGCAAAAACAGGAGTACCTTTACAAAATGTTAGAAAAGGTGAACTAGACCCAAACCAAGCAAAGCAGATTGAAGATGCATTTCAAGACCTAAGTAACAAAAAACTTTTTGTAGATGACAACGGTAGTTTAAATGTAAACCAACTAAGAGCAAGAGCTAGAAAAATTGCCCAAAATGAAGAGAACAATATAAAAATTATTATTATAGATTACCTTCAACTTATGAGTGGAACTGGTGGACAAGATAGACGACTTACCGTTGATGAGATAAGTAGGGGGTTAAAACTACTTGCAAGAGAGCTTAGTGTCCCTATAGTTGCACTTTCTCAGTTAAACAGGGGATTAGAGAGCAGGCCAGATAAGCGACCAATGTTAAGTGATATTAGAGAGTCTGGTGCTATTGAGCAGGATGCTGATATTATTATGTTTGTTTATCGTGATGATATATATAAAGAGAGAGATGAGCAAAGAAAAGAGAAAGAGGCCGCTGATAAAGGTGAAACATATAAAAGTGCATTTATTGATAAACCCATTGAAGAGACAGAAATTATTATTGGTAAACAAAGAAATGGTTCTATTGGTACTGTTAAGCTTGATTTTCATAAAGAGTTAACAAAATTTGTTGATAAAGAGAGTCCTTATAGTGCACCACCTGAAATTACAAGTTTTGAATCTGTTTCTGATGTAGAAATAGAAACTCAAATAGATATTCCAGATGGTATGGTACCACTAATAGATGATATTAATGTAGATATACCAGATATTTTTTAGTAGATTATTTAAAAGATTACATTGAAAAATCTTTTAAAACTTGATCTTTAAATATCTCTAGTTTTCTTAAGTCATTTTTATCTTCGATATTAGCAGTTAAGTTATCTATATTTTTTAACATTGGTTTAAACTTCTCTTTAGTTTTTTTCGATATCTCTTTTCCACTTGTGATAATAGTATCTCTTCTTAAAAACTCCATAACCATATCTTTATTACCCAAAAGTGCCGCATATGTTATAGGTAGAATATTAAAACTATCTGGAATATTTTGTATATTTCTTTCAACTCCATATACAAGTTTTAGTAACTCTATATTATTACTCCAAACACAAGAGTGAATGATAGTCCTACCCATTTTATCAATACTACTATAATCGTGTCTAGTAACCTCTATTAGTTTTCTAAATAGTTTTAGATTACAATTATGAAATAGAGCAATTTTAGTGTAAACAGTTTGTCCATGTTTATTAACAGATTTAATATCAGCTTTATTTACTAATAAAAATACTAAATTTTCTCTAAATTCAGGAAAATATATATCATCTTTAAATGATTTTAATACATATTCATAAAAAATATTATGACCATGCTCATTTTTAAGATTTATATCTAATCCACTATTAATATATAATTTACATGTTTTCATATCACCATAAATAAATGGAGTAAAAAACAAAGGGTTGCCTGTAGAATCTAAATAACTAAAATCAAAATCTTTTATAAATATAATCTCTTTTAATATTAACATATACTTTCCATCTATCTTAATATTATTAAATATCTCAGGATCAAAAATCTCTTTTAGATCGTGTACATGTAGTATTATATTGTTTAGAACCTCTGGTATTGTTTGACTATGTTTATTTCTAATAGTTGGGTCAGCTTTATACTGTAACAGTAAAAGAATTACATCTAAACTATAAATTCCATTTAAAATTGCAACTGCTAATGGTGTATCATGATTTTTATTAATTTGATTGACATCTACATCATTTTCTAATAAAAAAGCACACCCCTCTATATCATTTTTTCTAATCATTTCAAAAAGAATAGTTTCATCATTTTTATCAATAGCATTTATATCTGAACCATTTTCCAATAATTTATTTGCTACATTTTTTAATTCACTTCTTCTTTGTAATTCACCATCAGTAACTCTAGTAAAAGCATACATTACTTCCATAAGAACAGAACTTTTATCTGCAACATTTGCATTTAAATCACACCCTTGCTCAATTGCTACATCAAGTAACTCTTCACCATCTTCACCACGAAGTGCTGTATGTGTAATAAAATTATAGCCATCAGGATCTGGTATGGTTGGATCCGCTCCATGTTTTAATAATTTTTTTGCAACATCATCATCTTCAAGAACTTTTTTATCATTTAAAACAGTTTTTCCATCTTTATCTACATTATTTAAATTTATATTCTCAATTGTAATTATATTATCAACCATTTTTGCATCGCCATAAGCAATAGCATCAAATATTACATTTCTATTATTATTATCTGTTATATTTACATCAATAGCATTGTCAATTAATAACTGAGCAACCTCATGATTCCCTAAAATAACCGCATCTTGTAAAAGTGTTCTCCCATTCTCATCCACTTCATTTATATCTGCATTTGCATATTTAAGTATACTATTTATAACAGGTAAATTACCTTTTTCAACTGCTATTCTCATTGCTGATATTCTATTTTTATTTTTTATTGATAAGCTTACACCATTTTTAATAAGCCAAGAGGCAGCTTTAAATTTATTGTTTTTTAGACAAATATGTAGAAGTGTATTTCCATTTTGATTTATCTCATCTAAATTAATATCTTTTGATTCAATAACAGAGTCTGCAATACTAGAACTAAAAGTATCTTTTAATAACTCTTTTTCAAGTTTTGCTATAGAAGAATTTGTATTTTTAAAATATTTGCTAATCATAATAATTATTATATCTAAATTTAGTATAGATTTGATAAAATATGAAAATTTTAAAGGAAATATAATTGGTAAAATATATATTATTTGATACAGAAACAACAGGTGCAAGCGTAGAGGATAGAATCATTCAAGTTGGGGGAATGATTATAAGTAGTAAAACACAAATTGAAGTTTTTGATGAGCTGTGTAGTACTATTTTACCTATCAAAATTGAAGCTATGGAGGTTCATAATATTACTCCTGATTTAATAGAAAATAAACCACCATTTTCTCAAACAAATTTTTATAATAAATTACTAGAGTTAAATAATAAATCTAACTATCTAATTGCACATAATATCAACTTTGATTTAGGTATGTTAGAAAAAGAGGGGTTTGTAAATAACTTTACTTTAATTGATACATTAAGATGTGCAAAACACTTGTATCCAGAACTGCCATATCATAGATTACAGTATATTAGATATGCACTAGAATTATATAAAAATGAGAAAGAAGAATCAGAAAGTTTAAATATAACTATAAAAGCACATGATGCCATAGGTGATGTTTTAGTTATGAAACTCTTTTTAAGAGATTTAGTTAAGCAATGTAGTAAGATATATCCTGATTATAATCCAATGGAGAAATTAGCTGAACTTACAATAACACCAGTATTGATAAAAACATTTAAATTTGGAAAATATAAAGGTGAAGATATAGTATCTGTGGCTTCAAAAGATGCTGGATATTTAAATTGGATGAGAACAAATATGGCTGATTTGGATGAAGATATGAAATATACTATAGATAAAGCTTTAGGTTAATTATAAATAAACAACCAAAAATTAAATAATATAAAAAGGGTATTTAAAATAATAAACCCTTTTTTACTTATAATAGATAAAAAACTAACCATAATATAAACAATGAAAAACCATAAAGGTGTAAATATATTTTTAACCTCTATATTTAAGTTTATTGTTTTTAATAAAATATCATCAAGTAACCAGCCAAAATTTATTATATGTAAAAAAGCTGTTAGTGGATAAAAAATAGCAAATAAAAATGTTGCTATAGGGGAATATAACTGCTCAATAGCTGTTGTTCCAAAGAAATAGTGTGTTATTGGATTTATGGCAAAATATATCCAAAAGTTGAATAGTATTAATTGAACATATCTATTTATATCTTTAAAATATTTTATAAATAAAAATATATAAAATACACCAGATACACTAAACCAAAGAGAGAGTGAAAATAGTAGCTTTGGAAATAGGGCAATAATAACCACTACAACAATAAATAAAGTCTCAAATGATAAAAGTTTTATATTATTTCTTAATAAAAATATACCAAATACAAACATAAAAAATGCACGCAAAAGAGATGGAACTAAATTTACAAATAGTAGGTATAGAAACATCAAAATAATAGTCACAATTAATATATCATATCTCTTGTTTCTATATGGCAAATATTTCTGATGTATTGGTTTATATATAATATTTAATATAAAATATAAAACCAAAGATATAACACCTAAATGAAAACCAGAAATTGCAATAAGATGTGACACCCCAAATGAAGCAAAAAGATCTCTTAATTGAGAATCAACAGGTATAGCTAAAAATAGGGCTGAATATAGTGAAGAAAGATAGTTGTTTTGAGAATTATCATGTTGTAAATAAATATTTTGATATATATTATTTTTGAACTCATTTACTGTTTTAATTGTCTGGATATTAAAACTTTTTACATAAAAACCTTTTAAATAATCAAAAAATTTAATATCTTTTGTAATCAAATATAGATTTATAGCTTGAAGTTTTTTTAAATTAATATCTTTAGAGGTTGAAGTAAAACATATAAAGTTTTTTGTTTCTAGTTTTAATACATTAAATCTTTTTTTCTCATAGATATTTAAAACTGTAGCATCACTATTGAAAAGCTCTTCTTTTTTAAAATCTTTATAGTTTAGATAATTAAGATATAAGTTAAATAAAAAAATAGAAAGAATAAGAGCAAAAAAGTATACTCTCTCTTTCCTATTTTTAAATAGAGGTAACGACTCCATAAAATGAAAATATCATTATGTAAGTGATGATGTTTGATATAAGTTCATCAATCCATCATAAAAATCTTCACTTTCAAACTCATCAATAACACCTGAAGATGTTGATAAGTTTTGATATATTTTTTTTAATAATAATTTTCTCTCAGGATACAAGGCACTTAAAATAATTGAAGATATCTCTTTTCTCATTAAAATTACTGGAGGTATTACCCCTAATTTAAAAAGATCCATAATTGAACTATTGTGATATTTTACATGATGATGACTACCATGTGGACAAGCATTTGTACTAACTAGTGTTGTACACTTATCGCAGTAAACAAATTCACTCATTATCTCAATCTCTAAATTTATCTTTTCAAGTGTATCAACGATTGATATTAATTTTTTATCTTCCCAATATGCACCTAAACCAGCATGGTTTTGTCCAATTATTAGTTTTGTTGCTCCATAGTTTCTTGAAACAATTGCATTTAAAGTTAACTCATTTAATCCACCAAAAATATATGTATTTTCTAAAGGGACTAAAAGAACTCTATCTTTTGGTAAAAAGTTTTCAATAAAATATTGTAAAGTTTTATATCTAGTTTCATAACTTAACTGATCATCTTTATATGGTTTTTGTAAGAATATTACTAAAAGATCACATTTAACTAAAGCTGTACGGATGAGTCTTTCATGAACTCTATGAAATGGTTTCCCTGATAATACAACAGAAGATATATTTTTAGCATCTAAGCTTTCAATAGTTTTATCTATTCGTTTTATATTTTTATTAATATCATCAAACTCTATAGTATAGTTACCACAAACAGCTAATGTACCTAGTCTTTTGTATGTATCTCTAACACCAGGATGTTCTGGGTTGTTTGTACCATATATTTTTTGTATTCTTTCATCTTTATCTATAGTAAATACTTCATCAACAATTATATGACCACATATCTGATTATCACAAATAAAAACAAGCTTTTCACCTGTTTTAATATTTTTTAAAACTTCATTATTTCTTTTTCCAGAAGGGGCAAGAATAAATGCAAATGGAAAAATACAATTTTTATATTTTGCACTTTTATTAACATCATTTGCTTCTTTTTCATTCATTAATGAACTAACAGGCTCCAAAAGCCCATCTCTTGCCATAGCAAGTGTTGCTACAGCTTCTTTATCGATATAAAGTAATTTTTCTAAACTTTTCATCTTTTAATCCCTATATATAAATATTATTAATAATCTCTTTTTTTTCTCATTCTCGTAAGCTCTTTTTGAACAGAAATATTGATATTTTCATCAGGCACAAAATTTAAAGAGTAGTTTCTGTCATCATAATCAACACTATTTAAAACAATTTTTATAGCTTCCATTCTAGCTTTATGCTTATCATTACTTCTTACAATATTCCATGGAGCACTTCTTGAGTGAGTTCTTTTTAACATCTCATATTTTTTTTCACTAAATTCATCCCATAAATCTTGTGCTTGAAGATCTACTTCACTTAGTTTCCATTGTTTTAATGGACTTGTTCTTCTACTTTCAAATCTACTTAATTGCTCATCTTTAGAAACACTAAAGTAAAGTTTTATTAAAATGATATCTTGTCTTACTAAATCATGCTCAAAGTTAACAACATCTTCCATAAATATCTCATATTGATGATTTGTACAAAATCCAAATACAGGTTCTACCATAGCTCTATTGTACCAAGATCTATCAAATAAAACTACCTCACCACCAGTTGGAAAATGTTCAATGTATTTTTGAAAAAACCATTGTCCTTTTTGTGTTTCAGTTGGTTTTCCTAAGGCAACAACTCTATAATGTCTACTATTCATATATCTTGTCATTCTACGAATAGCACCACCTTTTCCACTAGCATCTCTACCTTCAAAAAGGATAATAATCTTCTTATTTGAACTTTCAAGATATTTTTGCATTTTAATCAGTTCAATCTGATATTTTTTCATCTCTTCACTATCATAAATCTTTTGAATACCCTCTTGTAATATAGCTAAATCAACTGTTTTATAATCACCTATAAGAGATTTAAGAAAAATATTTTCTTCTTGTAAATCATCTACATCACATCTATCATTTTTTGGTACAGGTTTTGCTTGTACTTTTTTATTTGCTTTAGTTGATGTTTGATTTGATAAGCTTTTTTTATAATCTTCTAGGAGACTATAAGCTTTAGTATCTGTTAGGTTATCAACTTTATCATAACCTAATACTTTCATATATCTTTTTTTATTAAGTTGAAATCTTGCAATAAACTTTTTACCAAAAGTAGGGTGTGCAATTTTTGATTTATATAATCCTGTATATTGTGTTCTTTCAAAATCACTTAAATTCATCTATAACACCTTTGCAAAAGTATTTTGCGCTTCCATTAGCTCAATCTCTCTTGAACCGCTCACTATTATATCTTTATCTTCATCTGTACATTTGTAAGGTACTTGATTAGGATAGTCAACTCTATTTAAAATATGTTTTATACAATTTATTCTTGCTTTCTTTTTATTATCACTTCTTACTATTGTCCATGGTGAAGTATCTGTATTTGATGCCATAAGCATAGAAAATTTTGCTATAGTATATTTATCCCATAACAATTGAGACTCTTTATCTACTGGGCTTAATTTATATTGTTTAAGAGGATCAGTTTCTCTTTTCTTAAATCTATTACCTTGCTCTTTTTTTGAAACTGAAAAATAAAATTTTAAAAGTAGAATACCTGATTTTACAAGCATGTCTTCAAACTGAGGAACCTCTCTTAAAAATTCATGATGTTCTTCTGATGTACAAAATCCCATTACTGGTTCAACTCCACCTCTGTTGTACCAAGATCTATCAAACAATACTATTTCTCCTGCTGATGGCAAATGTTGTGAATATCTTTGAAAATACCACTGTGTTTTTTCTGTGTCACTTGGTTTTTCCAAGGCTACAACTCTTGCACCCCTAGGGTTTAGGTGTTCTGTAATTCTTTTAATAGTTCCACCTTTTCCAGCAGCATCTCTACCTTCAAAAATCATTAATACTTTCAAACCTTTATCTTTTACATGGTTTTGAAATTTTAGTAGTTCTATTTGTAGTTGAGTAAGTGTTTTTTCATATTCTAAAGTCTCTTTTTTAACCCATATTTGGATTTTATTACCTTTAGTCTTCATCTTTTTTCTTTTTCTTTTAAAATTATCACTTTTATGTTTTTTGTTTTTACTTGTATCTATCTCTTCTAAATCTTTAAATTCATCTCTTATAATTTCTCTTTTTTTACCCATAAAATCCCCTTAAAATTTACAAAATATAATCATACACAAAAATTATGTTAAATTTGTGTTGTATTTTCTATTATATCAAATGAATCTTACAACTTGGTAACATTAATTTGTTTTTTAAGTTAATATTAGCTATCCTAGGGTTAAATGTAAATAATTATACTGGACTAAAATGGCTGAAAATAAAAACTTCTTAAAAATAACGGATGATATCAAAAATCTAAAATTAGACGATATTATTAATAATTTATCTTTTTATGAATATCATTGTAAATATTTAAAAAAATTACAAAAAACAGACATAGATAAAGATGATGTTCACTATATAAGTACATATAGTAGTTTTATTGGTGAAGTTTACGAAAATGTAATTTTTGAATTATTGTTGAAATATGCAATAAATAATAAAGATATTATACAGTTTGTTCTAAAAGGTCCACATCAAGATAATCATCAAAATTTAAAAAATGGGTTAATGATTGATATAAATAATCAAATCGTTTATAAAGCAGGATATAAAGATGTAACTGAGTTTGATGCACTATTTTTTACAAACGATAGTGTTTGTTTTGTAGAGAGTACAATTGTTAAAACAACTACAAGTTTACGAAAAAGATTAAAAAAGAAAAAAGCTCTTTTAGAAGTTTTATTTCCAAAACTAAAAATAAAAGCACTGATTATCTTAAGTGAAGGGGCTATGGGAATAAATGTATTTCCATCTTATTGTACAGTATGGGTTACAAAACCACTAGCTAATGAAGAGTTGATTTATGAATTAATTCATAATAAAACAACAAAAAATAAAACTTTTCAAACACCATCACATAAAAAATTGATACATACAAAAGATGTTGATGTTGTAATGTTTAAATATTTTGATACTTTAAACTGGATATTAAGAAGTTGTAGAAAAAACAAAAAAGAGGTTATAGATTTTAAATTTTTATCTACAAGTAAAATTGATAGATATTTTGAAATTTTTAGTAAATTTTATATTGGTCACATTGATATTGACACTTTTGTCAATCTGCTTCAATACTCTAATATAAGTACAATTAGCGAAGAGATACCTTTAGATAGTATTCAAGATAAACAAATAATAGTTACTATTGAAAAAACGCTAGATAGTTTTACTTTAGTTTATTATTTGAAAATTATTGGAGACAAACTTAAGCGATTAGATTTTAAAGATGAACAGTTAGTTGTTACAAATAAAGATCCAAAAGGTTTTACAGCTGCAGAGACTAAGTATATTAAATTTTTATTTGAAAAATCATATAAATTATCTTTAGAGGATATAAAATATATTGAAAAAACAAAAAAACAATATAAATAAAAGAACTATATATATTGTATCGAATAAAAAAATAGTTGGTATAAATAATCTAAATTTATTAAAAATAAATTATATAGATATAAATATAGATTTAACCAATTATGATGCGCTGATTTTCACTTCAAAAAATGCTGTAAACTCATTAGAAAGTTCAAAACTACCGTGGAAAGATATTGATTCATATGCTATATCAGATGTAACAGCAAATGCACTTAAAAATTGTGATTCTAAGCTTGTATATATTGGAGTATCAGGTCATGGTGATGATTTTGCAAGAGAATTGATAACTCATTTAAAAGGTAAAAGAGCTTTATATATAAGAGCTAAAAAAGTTGTATCTAATCTAATAAATATATTAAATGAAAACAATATAAGCTGTGATGAAATTATAACTTACAAGACAGTATGTCAAGATAACATAACAATTAAAAACTTAGAAAAAAATTCTATAATCATATTCTCTTCACCATCAACTGTAAATTGTTTTTTTAATAACTATAATTGGGATGAAAGCTATACTGCTATTGCAATTGGAGAAACTACAGCTTCATATATTCCAAAAGACATTAGTAAAGTTGTATCTAAGCTTCAAACAATAGAATCTTGTGTACAAATAGCACAAACTTTGTAATAAAATTTTAATAATATATTAGTTACAATAAGGTTATTCTAGGTGGTACGGGATTTACCATTTTTTTTGGGTCCGATACTGTTTTTATACGGTTGATTGTAATTATGATGGTGTGTAGCATAACTTTGGTGATTGTTGCTCCTAAAGTCATATTCTTGACTGTAGCACTTTGGCTTTTAGGGCCGCCTTTTGGTTATCGGCTATCTGGAATAATATAATATTATCAAACAATTTAAAGGTAAAATCAAATGAATATTTTAATACTTGGAAGTGGTGGTAGAGAATACTCTATTGGTTTAGCACTAACAAAAGAAGATGAGAAACATAATATAACTTTTTGCCCAGGTAATGGAGCAACGACACAATTAGGTCAAAATATAAATATAAAAGATTATAATGAATTAGCGATTTGGGCTAAGGAAAATAAAATAGAACTTACTATAGTAGGACCAGAAGCACCTTTAGTTGATGGTGTAGTAGACATTTTTAAAGAAAATGATTTAACAATATTTGGACCATCTGCTAAGGCTGCACAGTTAGAGGGTAGTAAAGTATATATGAAAAATATACTAAAAAAATATAATATCCCTACTGCTGCATTTATTGAAACACAATCACTAGATGAGGCAAATAGTTTTATTGATACTATGACAAAAACTCCAATAGTAGTTAAAGCTGATGGACTTTGTGGTGGTAAAGGTGTTATTATTGCTTTATCAAAAGATGAAGCTAAAGATGCAGTAAGAGATATGTTAAGTGGCGAAAGCTTCGGAGATGCAGGAAATGCTGTAATCGTTGAAGAGTATTTAGATGGTTATGAGCTATCAATTTTTGCTATTTGTGATGGAGATAATTATGTTGTTTTACCTGCAGCACAAGATCACAAAAGAATAGGGGATGGCGATACTGGACCAAATACAGGTGGAATGGGCGCATATGCTCCAACACCATTAGTAAATGATGATATTTATCAAAAAGTTGAAGATCGTGTTATTAAACCAACTTTAGATGGTATGAAGCAAGAGGGTGCACCTTTTGAGGGTGTTCTTTTTATTGGAGTAATGGTTGTTGATGGTGAACCAATTATCTTAGAATATAATGTAAGATTTGGTGACCCAGAGTGTGAGATACTTATGCCATTAATGGAGTCACCAGTTAGTGAATTATTTTATAAAGGTGCTACTAAACAACTTGATAAGTTTGATTTAAAAATGAAAGATGAGTTTGGTGTTGCTGTTGTTATGGCTAGCAAAAACTATCCATACAGTAGTAGTGAGCCAGCACAAATTATTGTAGATGATATACATGATGAGGAGTTACTTCAAAATTCACATATATCTTATGCAGGTGTTACTGCACAGGATGATTTATTATTTGCTACAGGTGGAAGAGTACTTTTATGTGTAGGATTTGGTAAAGATATTTCAACAGCTAGAAATAGAGCTTATGCACTTTGTGGTCAAGTTCATTTTGCTGGTAAGAAAATAAGAACAGATATTGCATATCAAGCTTTAAAATAGGTTGCTACAAAATGGAAACAGATAAAGTGGATACTGAAAACTTACAACTAGCATCAATAAAGTCAAGGATAAAAGCTTTTGTTATTGATGATTTATCTATAACATTCGTTGTATTTTTACTTTTATGGGATAAAATCAGTTTAGCTAATGGTGATCTATTAGCAATAATGATTGTTATGAATGAAGCATTTTTACAAATAATAGTTTTAAAGTTTTTATATCAAACCTTTTTTATATGGTACTATGGAGCAACAATTGGAAAAATTATTGCTAAAATAAAAGTTATAGATTTTGATAACTTTGGAAAAGTTAGTTTAATAAATTCTGCTGTTAGATCATTTGGTAGGATTATAAGTGAGTCTTTCTTTTATATAGGTTTTATGATAGCTTTTTATACCAACTCAAAGCAAACATTTCATGATAAATTTGGAAAGACACTAGTTGTTGATGCATAGATTTTATTACTTAATAATTACGTTAATCTTATTTAGTACACTTTTAAATGGTAAAATGTTTAATGATGACTATCTTCAAATAGTTTCGAAAAACTTAGAGATTAAAGATGATGTGGTAGTAGCTAAAGGTGATGTATTAGTTTATTCTCCAGATTATTATATTACATCTGATCGTTTAATTTATGATAAAATAAACAGTACATTAGAACTCTTTGGTGATGTTAATATTATTAAAGAGAATAAAGAGATAGTTTATTCTCAATATGTATTTATGAATAAAAATGAAGATGTTAATAATTTCAAACCTATGTTACTTCTTGAAAACAAAGAAAAAATTTGGTTTAATTCAGAAGAGTCCAACAGTAAAAATGATCTTTATAAATTAAATGATTCTACTTTGTCAAGCTGTGATTGTGCTGATCCTGATTGGAGCATCGGTTTTACATCTGGTGATCATAATACTACAGATAATTGGATAAACACATACAACACAACTTTATATATTCAAGATACACCAATATTGTATACTCCATATTTTGGATTTTCTACAGATCGAACAAGAAGAACAGGTTTACTTAAGCCAACTATAGGATGGTCATCAAAAGAGGGTTTCCTTTATGCGCAACCAATATTTATAGCACCAAGTGTAAATTATGATATTGAATATATACCTAGTGTTAGAGCTTTAAGAGGACATGGTAATGAATTAAAATTTAGATATGCTGATTCTTTATACTCTATGTTGAAAATAGAGGGTGGTTATTTTAAAGAGAAAAGTAAATATACAAATCAATATTTATTAAAAAATGATAAACATTATGGTTGGAATTTAGGATACAATAGAACAAAATTATTCTCTGATATTGAAAGTACAGATGGCTTATTGGTAAAACTTAATTCCATGAATGATGTTGATTATATTAATACAAAATATGGTAATGACAGTATGATCTATACAAATAGGTATTTAGAGTCAAAATTAAACTACTATTACAATACAAATGATTATTTTGCTGGTTTAGATATTAAATATTATGATGATATTACATTAGATAATAATAATAAAACTCTTCAAAGTATACCGTTATTAAATTTTCATAAGTATTCAGATAATTTATTTTTTAATAAATTAAGCTACTCAACTGATTTTAAATTTGCAAGAAAGGATAGAGATGATGGAGTTAGTGCCAATATAACTGATATTAACTTGCCTATTACATACCATACATCTTTTTTTGATGACTATTTAAATTTACTTTTGAGTGAACAGATTTATTTTACAAATATTAAGTACTCAAATGGTAATCAATATGAAGATGCTAATTATGGAAGAAATAATCATATTGTATCTTTATATACTGACTTATTAAAAGAATATGATGAGTATTTACACACGCTTAAATTTAGTACAACATATACATATGCAAATACATTTGTTCAAAAAGGTGATATTTATGGAATATCAAATTATGATGTGGCACTTGATGACTTTGCAATTACTGACACAAATAGAAATTTATCATTAGGATTTAATCAATCATTTTATGATAAAGAAACACTACAACAGATTGTAAATCATAGAATTAAACAAGCATTTATATATAATAATTTAAATGGAAATTATGAGAAAAGTGATTTAGAAAATGACTTAACTTATTTTTATGATTATGGTTCTTTATCTAATAGAGTTTTATTTAACTATAACCTAAATAAAATAATTAACTCTTCAAGTAATTTTAAATTTACAAATGAGGGTTACTTCTTTAATGTTTATCATACATATAAGAAAAATACAACAACCCTAGAAAACCAAAAAAGTATAACTTATGAACTTGGTATGGAGTTTAATAAATATTATAAGGCTTCTTATAGAGAAGAGTTAGATTTAATATCAGATATTAGTAAAAAAAAGCAATATATATTTAGTATAGATAAAAAATGCTGGGCATTAAATTTAAAACTAATAGATTCTTTGGTTGCTACAAATACTCTTGATGATAGTGTTTTAAGACAAAATATATTTTATATTGAACTTGATTTAAAGCAACTATTTATGCTAGAGCAAGAGTATAAATTTAAAGAAAGGTCAGAATAATTGTTAATAAAAAATATAATTTTCAAAAATAGGGAAGATGCTGCTAATAAATTATTGGAAGTATTACCTATTAAAGATATGATGCAAGAGGATTGGATTATTTTAGCAACATCAGCAGGTGCTGTACCAATTGCATTAATTATTGCAAAAGTTTTAAATGCCCAGTTTGATTTTCTATTTACGAAAAAAGTTTTTACACCTAAAAATAAAGATTGTGAAATAGCAATTATTACAGAAACTGGTGAGATTGTTATACATGAAGAGCTTATGAAATCTTTTTCATTAAATTTAGAAGATATATATAAGGATATAAATACTAAGTATGAAAATGAACTAAATTCTTATAAAGCTAAATATCGTAATTCTTTGGATATAATTAATTTAGAAGATAAAAATGTATTATTAATTGATGAAGGATTAAATACAGGACTTACTATGATGGCATGTATAAAATCTGTCATAGATAAGAAAGCAAAGTCAATTTGTGTTGCAGTACCAGTGCTGCCAGAGGTTACAATACATGATATTGAAACAATTGCGGATGACCTATATTATGTAGATGCTCCAGCACATTTTGTATCTATAGATTTTTATTATGAAAATTTAGAAAAAATAACTTTAGATGAAATAAATATATTAAAAGGAAAATAATGTCAACAACATGTGAATTAGAAATAAATAATAATAAAGAAATTTTTGAGTTTGATAAAGTTGCAAAACAAAGTAATGGATCAGTATTATTAACATCAGGTAAAACGGTATTAATGGCAACTGTAGTATCAGAGTTTGATAACCCAGTTAGCGAGGATTTTACTCCATTAACTGTTCAATATATTGAAAAAACATATGCAGCAGCAAAGTTTGCTGGTGGTTTTATGAAAAGAGAAGGTAAGTCAAGTGAATTTGAAACTTTGACTTCAAGAGTTATTGATAGAAGTTTAAGACCATTGTTCCCAAAAGGATATGTATATCCTACTACAATTACAGTAATGGTATTAAGTATTGATACAGATGTAGATTTACAAGTTTTAGCTTTAAATGCAGCTTCAGCTGCTTTATATGTATCTGATATACCTGTATCTAAATCTGTTTGTGCTACTAGAATTGCTAAGATTAATGATGATTTAGTTGTAAATCCAACATTAAGTCAATTAAAAGAGTCTACATTGGATCTATTTGTTGCAGGTACAGCAAGTGAGTTATTAATGATAGAGATGAAAGCAATATCATCTCAAGAGATGATAGAGGTTGATTTAGAGAGTTTTACTAAAGTACATAATATTAATGATATTAGTGAAATTGAACTTGTTGATGCGATTGAATTAGCATCAAATACAATTTCAGCTACTAATATTACATATGAAAAAAGTTTTGAACTTGCTTGTGTTGAAAAGGCCGTAGTTGAGCTTAAATCAACTCAAATTGATATTACTATTATAGAATATGTTAAAGAAAATTATACAGATAATATTAAAGATGCTATTAAAACTATGGCAAAAAAAGAAAGAACTAGTGTATTAAAAGATATTGCTAAATTAATATCTAATGATGAATATTGTTTAAAAGAAGAGATATCAATAGATATTTTAAAAGAAACTGTAGAGATAGTTAAAAAAGACATTGTACGCTCAATGATTGTTAATGAAAAAGTAAGAGCAGATGGAAGAGGTCCTCGAGATGTAAGACCTATCTCAATAGAGACTAATATTTTACCATCAGCACATAGTAGTTGTTTATTTACAAGAGGTGAAACACAAGCTTTAGTTGTTGCTACTCTAGGAAATAGTAAAGATGCTCAGATGTTTGAAACACTTACAAGTAAAGGGACTAATAATGAAAATTTTATGGTTCATTATAATTTTCCTGGATTTAGTGTTGGTGAAGCAAAACCAATTTTTGGTGTAAGTAGAAGAGAATTAGGTCATGGAAATCTCGGAAAAAGAGCTTTAGAATCTTCAATTGATAAAGATTATACTGATACAATTAGATTAGTATCTGAAATTTTTGAATCAAATGGTTCATCTTCAATGGCTACAGTATGTGGTGGTTCAATGGCACTTAAAGCAGCAGGTATTCCTGTGTCTGCATTAATTGCAGGTGTTGCTATGGGTGGTGTATTTCAAGATGATAAATATACTGTATTAACTGATATTATGGGACTAGAAGACCATGACGGTGATATGGACTTTAAAGTTGCAGGTACTTCTGATGGTATTACTGCATTACAAATGGATATAAAACTTGGTGGAATTGAATTAGATGTACTAAGAGAGGCATTAGATCAAGCAAAAGAGGGTAGAATTCATATTTTAAAACTTATGGAAGAGGCAGCTCAAAATATAGTTCCAAGTGATGCATTACCATTAATAGAACAATTTAATATTGATCCAACAAAAATTATGGCAGTTATTGGAAAAGCAGGTTCTGTAATAAAAGAGATAATTGAAAAGTTTGGTGTTTCGATTGATTTAGATAGAGATAGTGGTGGAGTTAAAATCACTGGTGATAATAAAGAAAATATATTAAATGCTGCTGAACATATTAAGAATATCTCTTCAAATGCAAAATCATTTCAAAAAAAAGAAACTATAGATTTAGAAAAACTTTATGAGATAGATCAAGTATTAGATGGAAAAGTTGTAAGAATTGTTGATTTTGGTGCATTTATTGAATTACCAAAAGGTGGTGAAGGATTACTTCATATATCTAAAATTTCTAAAAAAAGAGTATCTAAAGTAAGTGATGTATTAAGTGAAAATGATACAGTAAGTGTAAAAGTATTAAAAGTTAGTAAAGATAGAATAGAACTAATTTCTTCAGCTTTATAGTTGATTTTTTTAGATTACTTTAAACTACATTTAGTTATAGTTTGTGTATATAGTTTAAAGTAAATTCATTTGAGGGGAATATAAATGAAATTATTAATTGTAGATGATTCTACTATGTTAAGAGATATGTTGTCTTATGCACTTAATGACGGTGGATACAATGATGTTACAGAAGGTGTGGATGGTGTAGATGGTCTTAGTAAGGCTAAATCTACAACGTTTGATTTGGTTATTACTGATGTAAATATGCCAAATATGGATGGATTAACTTTTGTTGATGAACTTAGAAAGTTGCCACAGTATTCTAAGATACCTATTTTAGTGTTAACTACTGAGCGAAGTGATGAGATGAAATCAAAAGGTAAAGCCGCAGGTGCAACAGGTTGGATTGTTAAACCTTTTGTCCCAGATCAGTTGTTAAAAGCTGTAAATATAGTACTTAGTAAAAAATAGTTAGAATAATTAAAAAGGTTTAAAAATGTCTGGATTTGATATATCAATGTATAGGGATATGTTCGTAGAGGAAGCTGAAGAGTTATTTGAGTCTGCGGATAATGTATTACTTGAAGCAGAAAAGAATGGAAGTTTAACTGATGATGAGATGGGTCAATTATTTAGGGATGTACATACTTTAAAAGGTAGTGGTGCATCTGTTGAGCTTTCTTATTTTGCAGAGTTTACTCACGATGTTGAAAACTTAATGGATAAACTTAGAAATCACCAAATTGAATATATTCCAGAGATGGCAGGAACTCTAATTGATGGTTTAGATGTTATGAAAGAGATTTTACAACTTGAGTGTGATGGTGAGATTGAAAGAGATGCATTTACTGAAATGACAGCTGATTTACTTGTAACAATTAGAGCTTATATGAATGGTGGGGGTGGGGCTCCTGTAGAAGCTCCAATTTCTGTACCAGTTACAGAAGAAGCACCTGTAGTTGTTGAAGAAAAAGTAGAGAGTAATTCTTCTATTGTAAGTGGTTCTTGGGGATTTTTTGCTGAGGAATCAAGCTCTTCTGTTAATACAGATTCTGCAATGGATTCTGATGAAAACTTTGGTTTCTTTGATGATATGGAAGCTATTAAACCAGATGCAGACATTAAAAAAGTAGAAGAAGATATACCTGTTGTTAAAAAACCAGAACCAAAAGTTGAAGAAAAACCTAAACAAGAGAAGCCAAAAAAAGAAGCACCTACTTCTAAAAAAGCCGTAACAAGTACAATTAGAGTAAATTTAGATAAGATTGACCTTCTTATGAATAATGTTGGAGATCTTGTTATTACAAATGCAATGTTAACTCAGTTTAGTACAACAATAGAAAATAATAAGGTAAGAAGTTCAGTTCTTGAAAGACTTGAACTACTAGAGAGACATATTAGAGAGATGCAAGATTCGATAATGAGTATTAGAATGGTACCAATGGAATCTATTTATTCTAAATTCCCAAAAGTTGTAAGAGATATTTCAAAAAAACTTGGTAAAAAAATTGAGTTTAAGCATGAGGGTGATACTGTTGAGATTGATAAAGCTATGATTGAAGGATTGACTGATCCTTTAATGCATATTATTAGAAACTCATTGGATCATGGTTTAGAGATGCCAGAAGAAAGAGTTGCTTCAGGTAAGTCAGAAACTGGTACAATTACAATTGCAGCTGAGCAAGCTAATGGTCAAATGATTATTACTATTGAAGATGATGGTAAAGGTATTGACTTTAATAAAGTTGCTCAAAAATCATTAGATAATGGTATGATTGATGAGCATCAAATGGCTACTATGACTGATAATGATAAGGCTATGTTAATCTTTGGAGCAGGAGTAAGTACTGCTGATGAGATTACAGATATTTCAGGTCGTGGCGTTGGTATGGATGTTGTAAAAACAAATATCTCTAAACTTGGTGGTTTGATTAAACTTGATACTGAAATTGGTGTAGGTACAACAATTACAATTATGCTTCCACTTACACTTGCTATTCTTGACGGATTGGATATTGCAGTTGGTGATATTAAATATATTTTACCATTAAGTTCTATTGTAGAGTCTTTGCAACCTACATCAGAGATGATTAAAAAGATTGGAGATGGTACTCAAGATCTACTTATGTTAAGAGAAGAATTTATCCCTGTTGTTAGATTGCATCAACTGTTTGATATAGAATCTAAACATACTAAGTTAGAAGAGGGTATGTTAATTGTTGTAAAATCTGGTACATTTAAGATTGCTATGTTTATAGATGAATTTTTACATCAACACCAAGTTGTTGTTAAGCCTTTAGATAAAAACTTTAGAAGTGTTGAAGGTATCGGTGCTGCAACTGTAAGGGGTGATGGTAGTATTGGTCTAATTTTAGATATTATGGGTATTATCGAAGCTCAAAAGAAATCTGAACAATCTAGTCTTTCTAGAAAAGAAAATAAATTGGCAGCATCTTAATTACTCATGAACGAGACCAAACAATTACATGATAAGGTAAAGTCTATTCTTTATTCTCTTACGGGTATTACACTTACTGAGAATAAAGATATAATGATTACAAATAGATTAGATAAGCTTAAGCGTAATAGTAAGTTTAGTGGAACAATAGATCAATTATTAGAAAAAGTTGCTGCTGGTGAATTTACTACGGAGTTTATAAATACTTTTACAACAAATAAAACTCATTTTTTTAGAGAAGATTTTCATTTTCTAGATTTAAAAGATAGAGTTATTCCAGAATTTGTCAAAAATAATCAAGAGATTAAAATGTATTGTTCAGCAGCTTCTACGGGAGAAGAACCATACTCAATGGCAATTACAGCAAAAGAGGTTAGTTCAAATATAAATGCTTCAATAATTGCGACAGATATAGATACTGAAGTTTTACAAAATGGAGCAAATGGTATTTATAGATTCCAAAAAAGTTCTAAAGAGTTTCCTGATTGGATTAAACCACAGAAGTATTTTAAAAAAAGAGTTCAAAAAAATCTAGCTGGTGATGAAATTTTAATTAAAGCTAATGATGATTTAAAAAGAATGATCACTTTTGCTCAAATGAATTTAAATGATGATGTTTATCCATTTGAAACTCATCAATTTGATGTTGTATTCTGTAGAAATGTTTTAATTTATTTTTCAGTAGAAGATCAAAATAAAATACTAAAAAAACTTTTTAGGCTTTTAAAAATTGGTGGTACTTTATATATTGGACACTCAGAGAATCCACATGATTTAATTAATTATGTAAAAAGGGTTGGTCAAAATATTTTTGTAAAGATTAAGGATATTTAGTGGTAGTTTTAGGGCATAAAGATGGTAGTATCGAGAGAATCCCTTATTCAAAAATTACACAAATTGTAAAAGGGATGCCAACACATACTGTAATAGGTGGTGAGTTTGCAGTTGTAAGTGATACTGAAAATATTGGATTTAAGACACTTCTAGGTTCATGTGTTGCTATTATGTTTTATGATAAATCAAAAAAAATAAAAGGTATGAATCACTTTTTATTACCTGCAACAGATAATTCAAATGAAGATATGAAATATGGTTTATATTCAGTTGAAGCTATGCTAAATGAGATGTATAAGCTTGGCTGCAAAAAAGAAAATATGGCAGCAAAGATTTCTGGTGGTGCTGATATTATGAACATTGGGTCAATATCAAAAAGTATAGGGCATAGAAATGTTGAGTTTGCACACACTTTTTGTAGATCAGAGGGATTTAGAATATTATCAGATCACACAAGAGGTAATCAGGGTAGGGTTATTTTAATGGGTGATAGTTTTGAAACATTTATAAAAAATGTTGATAATAGCAATACCTCTAATGAAGTATCTAATTCTGAAAAAAGATTACAAAGAGAGATATCTATACGAAAACCTGCTATTTCAGAATATGTTAGTGGTACAGGTGTATTTAGTGAAGATGATAAAAAAGAGAAAGAGGAAACCATGGAGATGGAATTCTTTTAAAAATTAGGATAGATTAATATGTATACTGTTATTGTTATTGATGATTCTGTTTCTATGCGAAAAGTTATTAAAGATATGATTAATTCTATTGATGACTTTGAAGTTGTAGATACAGCATCAGATGCTTTTGAAGCAAGAGAAAAAATAAAACAACTTGAGCCAGATTTAGTTACTATAGATATTAATATGCCTAAAATGGATGGTGTTACATTTCTTAGAAACTTAATGAGACTTCACCCTATGCCTGCTGTTGTAGTATCTGGTGAAAGTGTAAGAGGTAATGATATATTCGATGATGGAGCAGTAGGATTTGTCCCTAAACCATCATTAGGTGAATCTATGAATCTCTTTAGCGATAGACTAAAAGAGACTTTAATGAGTTTAACTTTTTTATTAGATAAATATACAATTAAAAAACCAAAACCAATAAAACCTATCGCTCAACAAGTAAAAAAAGTAGATCTTTCAGGTGGTTTAGTAGAAAAAAAAGTACATCCAGATGAAGTATATAAAAGTTTTCCTGCAAATTTACCAGGAAAAAAAATTATAGGTATTGGTTCATCAACAGGTGGAGTTGAGTCTTTGCTTAGTGTTTTTAAGAGATTACCATCAGGATTGCCTCCAATAGTTATTACACAACATATACCTTATGGTTTTTCAAGTTCTTTTGCTCAAAGATTAAATGATCATTCATCAGTTAATGTTTCAGAGGTAGTAAGTGACACTATTTTAGAAAAAGGTCATGCATATTTAGCTCCTGGCAATATGCATTTAGTTATTGAAAAGAAAGCAAATAACTATGTTGGTAAACTTTTAGATATTACAAAAGTGAGTCGACATAAGCCTTCAGTTGATATGATGTTTAGAAGTTTAAATAATACTGCAGGTGGTGGCGCTATGGCCATTATGATGACTGGTATGGGTGATGATGGGACAATTGCAATGAAGGAATTATTTGATAATAATGCATATACATTGGCACAAAATGAAGAGAGTTGTGTTGTTTTTGGTATGCCACAACAAGCAATTAAAGCTGGTGCAGTTAAAGATATATGTCACCTGAATGATATTGCTCAACATATTATTGACTTTTCAAATGGTAAGAAAAGATAGTATAAATAATTTATGAAACTAAATATTAAACTTTTAGCCACTCCTTTTGTTGTCTTATTATCTTTATTTTATATAAATTTTTTATTTTCATCAGAAATTGATAGGTTAAAAAAAGAGATTGACAATATATATTTTGGTAACTTTATCCCTGTACATAAATTACATATAATTTTGGAAAAATATAACGAGGTAATATTTGATAACAAAACAGTTAGAAATAATAAAAGAATAATTCAAAAAAATTGGGATTATTATAATACTCAATATAAAACAATTAAAGAGCGTAAAATAGTAGAAAAAATTGATCAACTTATATTAAACTCTTTTAATAAAAACAATAAGGATTATTATAAGTTTACAATTCAACAGATTAAATTATTAATTGAACATGAGATTTATTCAGCTTCTATGCAAAGAAATAATTTTCTTAAAGAGTATAACGATATAAATAAATACATTGTTTATAATCAAGTATTTATTATAGTATTTATTTTAATATTCATTACTATAATAATTATAAATATTATTAAAAATAATAAAAAGCAAGAGTATTTAATAGAGAAATATAAACAAGACTCAATAACTGATGGATTAACGAAACTATATAATAGGAAATATTTTGATACTTTATTTGACGATATAACTATAATTAGTTCTCAAAATAATTGGTTAAGTGCATTTGTAATGATTGATATTGATTTTTTTAAACAGTTTAATGATACATACGGTCACGATGATGGTGATACTGCATTAAAAAAAGTTGCTAATGTTTTAAATAAGACTTTTAATGATGAATATGAGTATACATTTAGACTAGGTGGTGAGGAGTTTGGTATATTGATTTTTGATACAAATATTCTAAATATAAAAGAAAAATTAGATATATTACAAAACAATATAAAGAATTTAACTATTCCTCATAGTGCAAGTGCAACAAATTTTTTAACAATATCTATGGGTGTTGTTATTATTAATAATCAGACATATACAAGTTCTGTAAAAGATCTTTATAAATTAGCGGATGAAAAATTATATCATTCAAAAGAAAACGGAAGGAATCAATACACATTATGACATTTTTATTTGATAAAAACAATCATTTTAACTTAGCTAACATAGTTACATTTTTTAATATAGCTGCTGGTATCTTAGCAATATATTTTATCACCCACGGGGAGTTTTTTGGTGCAGCACTATTTGCATGGATTGCTGGTGCATTTGATATAATAGATGGGAAAATTGCAAGAAAATTTAATCTTTCTACAGAGTTTGGGGTACAACTAGACTCTTTTGGAGATTTTTTATCATTTGTTATTGTACCTGTTATGTTTATATTTTTTGCAGTAATAGATACAAAAGAGATACATTTTTTAAATACTGCTTTTGTTGCATTTGCATTTATATACTATGTTATATCAGGACTTCGTAGGTTGATTCAATTTAATATCAATACTGATGCAGGTAGCGTAAGTAAGCACTTTACTGGTGTCCCTACACCTCTTGGAGCAATTCTATTATGGATAGTTTATTTAGGTTGGGTTTATGAACTTATTCCAAATGAAAATATTGTATTAACTCTTATGATTATAATTGGATACTTACTAAATTCAAAAGTTAAAATACCACACCCTTAAAACTAAGGGTGTATAAGATTAAATATAAATTATCTTATTGGCTTAATAATCTAATAGTATGAGATGTAGATGGATTAGTTTGTATTGTTGCAATTGAACCAACCGTATTATTTATACTACTACTAGTGAAATCTGAACTCTCTTTTCCAAAGTTTACATCTTTAAATGGTGAGCTTTGTTGACTTACCTCTCTCTCTTGAGAAATATTATTTTTGATTTCATTTACCATAACATCATGCGAAGTGTCTAAATTTGACTTAAGTGACTCAAGTAATCTCATACTATTCTCTGTTGCTTCCATAATTTTTGATGGGCTTAACGGCTTTGAACCAAGAGTACCATCAAAGTAAGTATGACTATCTACAGACTCATGATCAAATAATATTTGATTTAAATCTAAACCTTCCATATTACTATTAAAATTATCCATTAAATTTTTAACAGTTGGTTGCACCTTATCAAGTAGTTCTATTGAAGTAGCACTTTGTATATTTGAATTAATCTCATTTACTACATTAATCTGAGTGTTAACAGTTGACTGTAGGTTTTGTAAGCTAGACACTCTATCAATTGTATTTGTTAACTTATTACTAAATTTACTTTGAACATCGTTTGTAACATCAACTACTAAGTTAGATTTTAAATTACTACTATCTGATTGAATTTTAGTATCATTTCTAACAACTCTATCAGGATTTATAATATTTATACTAGCTGAATTTACATCTCTAATTTGTAAAGGTTCCATAATTTCCCCCTATATATTTATTTTGTTAAACAATTATACATCAATTTAACTATTACTTTTCTTAAAATTAAATTAATTTAT